>NZ_JBYUOW010000007.1:0-117419 GCF_058136395.1 Pseudoflavonifractor sp. HNCC25GI2 | reverse complement strand
CAAAGCCTTTCAAAAAATCACATAAAGTATTTGTACTAACCTGTGGTTATGTATTAAATTTGGGGTTTTGAATAGTAAAAAACACCGTATTTCTACGATGTTTTCTGTCATTCAAATATTCTATTTTATGAATAACAACAAACTGGAATTTACTTATTGTCTTTGTCCTTTTTTACCTTAACATTTACACACAAGTTTGCTGAACAAGTACACAATAAAATGATTGGTAGTGTCTTACTTCCACCAGATAAAAACGCATCTATAATAAGTATAATACACGCAATAATCCCTAAAACAGAACATGCTATTGCTATATCTGTACTCCCTACTTTTTTCATTTTCATATCCTCCGTTAAATTTCCGTTATATTATTCTTGCGGTATAAAATATATTGAATATTTACCCAAGTTGGTAGGTAATGTATGTAATCTGTTTTGTAATTAAAGATATTACTTCCTCACTAATAGGAGAAAACAGGGGTGTAAAGCGGAACTGTTTTTCAAAAAATCTCAAAATTTTTCCGCTTTCTTTGATAGTCTTTTTTGCAATTTAAAAGGACGATTTTTATCGTCCTATAAAAGTATAGCCCTCAGGGAGCAGTAGCAGGACACCGTCACCATGGCCAGAAAGAGCTGCCCGCTCAACAGATAGACCAAGTCTGAGCCCCCCAACAACAGGCTAATCGGCCAGGGAAGAATATAAATTCCTATGAGGAAAAAGGGGAAAATGACCCCCAGCACCGGCCAGAAGGACACCTTTCGGTAACCGGGCCCCTTCTTCCCCGCCCCGCCGTAGAGAAGCCGCTCCGGCTCCACCTCCAGCACCCGGGCCATCTCCCCTAATGTGTCCAGTCCCGGCTGGGACACGCCCCGTTCCCAGGCGGATACGGTCTGTCGGGTGACGTGGAGCGCCTGGGCAAACTGCTCCTGACTGAGCCCCTTCTCCCGGCGCAGATTTTTGATGTTGACGGCAATGGGATTCATAAAGCCCCCTCCTTTTCTGCTCCCATGGTACCATCCCCCCGCCTCTCGGGCAAGCAAATCATATTTGCCTTAACGCTGTCCTCAGATTTTATCTCCATTTTACCTCAATGAGACGGCATTTTCTTTTTCCATGTGCTATGCTGAACATAGCTCACGGGGCCGGCCCCCGCGCCGCTCCCGACCTAGAAGGAGGAACCGCCTATGCTTCCCTGTCAGGGTCAATGTCCCAACTTTCAAACCGGATGCCACAAACAGTGTGCCCACTGGCGGCAGTATCTGGCCCAGCAGCAGAAAGAACGGGAGGCCAAAACCGCCTACCTCCGCTTCTACTTCGACCTGTGCGACACGGTGACCCGTCAGCTCCGGGCCGCCACCGTCCGCTATCCCGCCCGATAAACAGCACTCCGCCCCTCTCCGGCGGTGGTCATAAAAAAGCCCGGCACAGGGAGCGCTCCCCGTGCCGGGCCTCTTCTTTTTTGTTACCGGTCCAGCTGCTTCAGCACCTTCTCAAACCAGTCGGGCAGCGGACACTCCACCTCCACCGGCTCCCCGGTAGAGGGGTGGATAAAGCGCAGCTTCCGGGCGTGGAGGCACTGTCCCGCCAGCCCCGGCCAGGGCTTTTTGCTGCCGTACACCGTGTCCCCCAGGAGGGGATGGCCGATGGAGGCCATGTGTACCCGGATCTGGTGGGTGCGCCCCGTCTCCAGCCGGCACTCCACATGGGTATAGCCTGGATAGCGGGCCAGCACCCGCCAGTGGGTCACCGCCGGGCGGCCGTTCCGGGGCTCAACGGCCATCTTCTTCCGGTCCACCGGGTGGCGGCCGATGGGGGCGTTCACCGTGCCGCTGTCCTCCCGCAGGTTGCCCACCACCACCGCCTCGTAGACCCGGGCCAGGGTGTGGTCCTGGAGCTGGGCGGACAGGGCCAGATGGGCCCGGTCATTTTTGGCCGCAATGATGAGCCCCGAGGTGTCCCGGTCGATGCGGTGGACAATGCCGGGGCGCAGCTCCCCGTTGATTCCGGAGAGTGATTCCCCACAGTGATATAACAGGGCGTTGACCAGCGTCCCGTCCGGATGGCCGGGAGCGGGGTGAACCACCAGCCCCACGGGCTTGTTCACCACAATGACGTCGGCGTCCTCATAGACAATGTCCAGGGGGATGTTCTGGGGAACCACCTCCACCGGCTGGGGGTCGGGGAGGGTGACCTCCACCACATCCCCCGGGGCGGTTTTGGTGTTCTTTTTGGCGGGCTTCCCCCCCAGGGTTACCGCCCCCTCCTCCAGAAGGCGCTGGGCGGCAGACCGGGTGAGATCGGGGAGGCTCCGGGCCAGGAAGGCGTCCAGCCGCTCCCCCGCCTGGTCAGCGGTCAGCGTCTTTGTTTCCATGGTCCCCTCCGTCCTTCCACCCGGGCTCCAGCTTTCCCGCCAGGAACAGGTAGTAGAGGGCGGCGGCGATGCCTCCCACCACCACGCAGATGTCCGCCACGTTGAAGACGGCAAAGTTCATGAACAGGAAGTTGAACATGTCCACCACAAAGCCCCGGAAGGCCCGGTCAATAAGGTTGCCCACCGCCCCCGCCAGCAGCAGGGTGAGGGTCACCCGTCCCAGGGGGTGGCGGAAGAAGCCCTTCCACAGGGCGGCGGCCAGCACCAGGGACATCACCAGGGAAACGAGGGTCAAAAGCCAGGTATGCTGATTGAACAGGGAGAAGGCGGCCCCCGTGTTCTTCACGTAGGTCAGCTCCACCAGGTAGGGAATGAAGGGCACATGGGCCCCCAGGGGAATATAGGTGAGCACCAGGTACTTCACCAGCTGGTCAACGCCCACCAGAACCAGGGCGAGAATGGCATAGGGCATAGATGGTTCCTCCACGGTCGGATGTAGTGTTCCCGGCGGGCAGGGCCCCCGGGCTTTTTTCTCATTGTAACACAGATTCCCCGGGGCAGGAAAGGCTCTCCCCGGGATTTTTCAAGGGGTTCCCGCCCTCACAGGCGGTTTTTCTTCAAGAGGCGGATGTCGTCCCCGAAGAAGTGGAGCACATGGTACTCCCCCTCCAGGCGGGAGGAAATCTGGGGCGAGTAGCGCCGGGCGGCCTCCTCCAGGGTAAGGTTGGAGGAGATGACCGTGTTCCGCCCCGCTACCAGGCGGGTGTTCACCAGCTCATAGAGGGCGGACTGGGTAAACTGGGTGGTGAGCTCGCTGCCCAAATCGTCCAGGATGAGCAGGTCGCAGTTGAGGTACCGGCGGGTCTCGTCCTTGGCCTCCCGGCCGTCGTCGCTGTCCCGCTGGAACTTCCGGGCCTCAAACTGGGCGAAGATGTTGCCCGCCGTGTCGTACACCACGGAGAAGCCGTTCTCCGACACGGTGCGGGCGATGCATGCAGACAGGAAGGTCTTGCCCAGCCCGGGGGCCCCGGACAGAAACAGATTTTTGAAGTAGAAGCGGCCGAATTTCTGGGCGTAGTTCAGGCACACCTCGTACACCAGCTCCATATTCTCCCGGGGGGAGGCGCCCCGCCCGGGCCATGGAGTCTGGCTGTAATAGTCCATACGGAAGGAGTCAAATGACTGCTCCCCCAGGTCCAGCAGCTTGGAGAGCTCCCGGATCTGCTCCTGGGCGCACAGCTTCTGGAGACACTGGCACATCTTGGCTCCCTGCCAGCCCGTGTCCCGGCACAGGGGGCATTCAGGCTTATCGTCCAGGGCGTCCTCGGGAAGCCCCATGGCCCCCAGCAGCACCGCCCGCTCCCGCTGCAGGTCCAGGTTGCGCTCCTTGATGTCCCGCACCGCCTTGGCCGGGTCCTCTCCCTGGCGCAGAGCGGCGGCGACCAGCTGGGACATGGTGCCCTGGAGCTGCTTGTCCAGCCGCTCCAGCCTGGGCTCCTTGGCGTAGACCTCCGCCCGCAGGCGCTCCAGCCGGTCCCCGCGGGCCCGGCGCCGCTCCTCCAGCTGCTCCACCGCCCGGTGCAGCACGTTTGCGTCGTATGCCATGGGCTTATGTTCCCTCCTCCTGCTTCATCCGCTCCAGCATGCGGCGCATGCGGTCCATATCCTCCCGGGCCCGGCGCTCCTCCCCTGCGGGGGCGGGTGCGGGCCGCTGCTGGCCCCCCGCCTGCACCGGCCTGGGGTCCCGGTCCCCCGCCCGGACGGCGGCGGCGGTATGCAGCCCCTTCTCGTGCCAGCGGCGGAGGATGCCGTTCATATAGCTCCAGTCCATGGACTGTTTCTTCAAAACCGTCTTCTCGTAGGCCAGGCGGATGGTCTCGTCGTCGAAGCCCATCTCGTCCCAGGCCGCGATGTAGGTGCGCTCCCGCTCCACCAGGGGGCGCACGGGGATGTCCAGAAGACGCAGGACCTCCCCCTCCCGGCTGCGAAGCCGGGTGAGGCGCTGGATGTGGGCCTCCGCCCGCTCCATGGTGTCGATGCCCCGGCGGGCCCAGGCAAAGCCCTCCCGGCTAATCTGGGACAGGCGGGGCTTGCGCCCGGCGCCGTATTTCCGCTCCATCTCCTCGGTGCACCAGCCCACCAGCATGAGGATGACCTCGGCGGGCAGGGCCAGGTGGTCGTAGAGGGTATAGAGGCTCTTCAAATCGCTGGCCGACAGCCGCTTGCCCAGGCGGTGCTCCACCGCGTCGCACAGGGCGGAGAAGGGGCTCTGCCCGTCCTCCAGGGCGTCGGTGATGTCGGCGGTGGAGTACTCCGGCGGGGGCGTCTCCTGGGGCTCCGGGTCGGGCAGGGCCTCCTCCGCCGGGGCCAGGCCCACCTTCTTCAGGCTCTCCAGGGCGGGGCGCAGCCGCGCCTCCGGCCAGCTGAGCCCCCGCAGGTCCCCCCTGCGCAGCAGGTAAAGGTACAGCAGGGCCGCGTCGCCGCTGTCCAGCTGAATGAGCCGATCCGCCGTCTGGCCCGTCATGGCCAGAAGACTGCCCGGCAGCATGGTCTGGGGCATGGGCCCCGCCTCCTTTCTCAAACGTCAAAATACCACAGTGGGGCTTTGCCCCACTGTGGTATTCTACCGCAAATTTCGTCCCCCGTAAACAGGAAATTCCCCCTGCCTGCTCCCCTCCCCCTTTTGCCGGGAAACCGGCTGGAAAAAGAGAAAAATTCATGGATTATTTATTTTTCAAACGGGGGTGCCTGTGGTATAATGATGAGTAAGTTGGGCTTTTGCGCCCACCCACGACTGACAGAGATAAGGGGAGGAGTTCTGATGAAGAACAAAGTGGTGGTCACCATCGCCGGCCAGGAGTACACCATGGTAGCCGTGGAAGATGAGACCTACGTACATCGATGCGCCGCCCACGTGGACAGCCAGCTTCGGGAGCTGTCCGGCAGCCGCCTGTCCCAGGCGGACGCCGCCGTGCTGACGGCTATGAATATTGCCGACGAATTTTTCAAGGAGCAGGAGGCTTCGGAGAACCTGCGCCGCCAGCTGAAAGAGAGCCTGGAGGAAGCCAGCCGCCTGAAGGCGGAGGTGTCCGAGTGTAAGCGGGAGATCTTCAAGCTGCAGAACCGGAAGTAAGAGAGAGACGGGGCGGCCGCCGCCCCGCTTTCATTCACGCCAGGAGGTCACACCCATGCTGGAGCTTCTCGCCCCCGCCGGCTCCATGGAGTCGGTCACCGCCGCGGTGCAGAACGGCGCCGACGCGGTCTATCTTGGATACGGAGATTTCAACGCCCGCCGCAACGCGAAGAACTTCACGGATGAGGAAGCTGCGGCGGCGGTTTCTTACTGCCATCTGAGAGGGTGCAAGGTCTACCTCACCCTCAACACCCTGCTCACCGACCGGGAGCTGCCCGGCGCGGCCCAGGTGGCCGCCCACGCCAGTGACATCGGCGTGGACGCGGTGCTGGTACAGGACCTGGGCGTGGCCCGGATGGTGCGCCAGACGGCCCCCGACCTGCCCATCCACGCCTCCACCCAGATGAGCGTCCACTCCCTGGACGGGGTGAAGCTGTGCGCCGATCTGGGCATGACCCGGGTGGTGCTCTCCCGGGAGCTCAGCCGGGACCAGATTGCCTATATCTGCCAGAACTCCCCAGTGGAAATTGAGATTTTTGGCCATGGAGCTCTGTGCATGTGCTACTCCGGACAGTGCTTCTTCTCCTCCGTCATCGGCGGTCGGAGCGGCAACCGGGGTCTGTGCGCCCAGCCCTGCCGGCTGAAGTACGGCTGGGGCAACAAGGCCGACAGCTATCCTCTCTCCCTCAAGGACATGTCCCTGGCCGGCCACCTCAAGGAGGTGGAGGAGATGGGGGTCAAGTGCATCAAGCTGGAGGGCCGGATGAAGCGGCCGGAGTATGTAGCCATCGTCACCGGGGTCTACTCCCGGGCCATCCGGGAGGGCCGGGAGCCCACGGCGGAGGAGCTCACCGCCCTGGAGCAGGCCTTCTCCCGCCAGGGCTTTACCGACGGCTACTTCCTGGGCCACAAGGGCCCGGACATGTTCGGGATACGCCAGGAGGAGAAGGAGCCCCGGGAGCTCTTTGCCCAGGCCCGAGCCACCTACGAAAACGGGGAGCACCGGAAGGAGCCGGTGCGCTTCTACGCCCTCATTGAGCCGGGCCAGCCCGCCCAGGTGGCCGCTCAGGACAAGGAGGGCCACGTGGCCCAGGCGGAGGGCCCGGTGCCCGAGGAGGCAAGGAACGTCCCCCTCACCCGGGAGAAGGTGGAGGGCCAGCTCCAGCGCACCGGGGGCACCCCCTATGTGTGCGAGAAGGCCCTGGCCCGGGTATCCGACGGCCTGTCCCTCCCCCTGTCCGCCCTCAACGGTCTGCGGCGGCAGGTGCTGGACGACCTGTCCGCCCAGCGGGTGGCTCTGCCCCAGCGGCGCAAGGAGCCCTTCCGCCCCGGCGTGCGGTATGAAAACCAGGAGGAGCCCCCTCGGATTACCGTCTCCCTCAGTCGCTTGGACCAGCTCAGCGGCGAGCTGCTGGCCCGCAAGCCCGCTCTCATCTATCTCCCCGCCCAGGAGGCGGCGGAGAATCCCCAGGCCCTGGAGCGCTGCCAGCAGGCCGGCGTGCCTGTGGCCGCCCTGCTGCCCCGGATCTGCTCCGACGGAGAGACCCAGGCCCTGGAGGACGCCCTGGTGACCCTGCGCCGCCTGGGTGTGGAAGAGGCCCTGGCCGGCACCCTGGGGGTGGCCCGGCGGGCCATGGGGCTGGGCTTCCGGGTGCGGTCCGACTTCGGCATCGGGGTCTACAACAGCCAGAGCCTGAAGGAATTGAAGCGCCTGGGCTTTGTGGCCGCCACCGCCTCCTTCGAGCTGAAGCTGGCCCAGATCCGGGACCTGTCCAAGGCCATTCCCCTGGAGTTTGTGGCCTACGGACGGCTGCCCCTGATGATTACCGAAAACTGCATCATCTATAACCGTTCCGGCCAGCACACCTGCACCGGCGTCAACCAGCTGGTGGACCGGAAGGGAGAGCGCTTCCCCGTGGTAAAGGCCTGGGGCTGCCGCAACGAGATTCTGAACAGCAAAAAGCTCTTCCTGGCCGACAAGTGGAACGACTGGCAGCGGGCCGGCCTGTGGGCCGGACGGCTCCACTTCACCACCGAAAACGCCTCGGAGTGCGTCCAGGTGATGGACCGCTACCTGGGCCGGGGCTCCTACCAACCCAATGAGTACACCCGGGGTCTTTACTACCGGGATGTGGAATAAGGTTCCCCACAGATACAAAACAGTTCAACTGAAATCGGGAGGTCGTTTTCCATGCACTGCACCCCTCCCCTGGTCCGGCTGCTCCGGGACCGGGGTAAGCGCTCGCTTCTGGCCGCCTTCGGTCTGGCGGTTTACGGTTTCGGCACCTATCTGCAGATTCAGGCCAACATCGGCCTGTCCCCCTGGAACGCTCTGAGCCAGGGTCTGGCCAACCACACCGGCTGGACCTTCGGCAATGCCTCCATTCTCATCTCCCTGCTGGTCATCGGCCTGGACCTGCTGCTGCGGGAGCCCATCGGCCTGGGCACCATTCTGGATGCCCTGGTGGTGGGCTGGGCCACCGACTTCTTTTTGTGGACCGGATGGGTCCCCATGTCCGACTCCCTGCCGGTGCAGCTGGTGCTCATGTTGGTGGGTCTGGTCATTATGTTTATCGGCGCCTACTTCTACATGAAGCAGGGACTGTCCTGCGGACCCCGGGACGCCATGCTGGTGGCCCTGGGCAAACGCATCCCCCGGTTCTCCATCGGCCTTATCAACATCGCCCTGCTGGCCGCTGTGCTGGTGGCCAGCATCCTGATGGGGGTTCCCCCGGGACTGGGCACCGTCATCACCATTCTGGGCAACGGCATCATCATGGACCTGGTGTTCAAGTGCCTGCGCTTTGAGCCCCGCTCGGTGGAGCACGAGAACCTGTTCGAAACCTGGCGGGCCGTGCGCGCCGCCGCAAAGGAGTCCGGAGAACCGGCCCAGCCGGCCTCTCCCTCCTGATTCTATAAAACACTGCGAGGAACCAAGTATGGAACTGAAAATCAAAGCCCTCTCCCCCAAAATCGGCCGGGAGATTCCCGCTCCCTTTTACGCCACCCCCGGCTCCGCCGCCATGGACCTCCACGCCTGTGTGGACGAGGCGGTGACCATCCCCGCCGGGGGGCGGGCCGTCATCCCCACCGGACTTGCCATCGCCCTGCCCTCGGCCGACTTCGTGGCCCTGGTCTTTGCCCGCAGCGGCCTGGGCATCAAGCACGGCGTGGCCCCCGCCAACTGCGTGGGCGTCATTGACAGCGACTACCGGGGTGAGGTGATGGTGGGCCTCCAGAACTCGGGCAAGGAGGACTACACCGTAAGCCCCGGCGACCGCATCGCCCAACTGATGATCACCCCCGTGGTCCAGGCCCAGGTCCGTCTGGTGGACGAACTGGACGAGACGGAGCGGGGTGCGGGGGGCTTCGGCTCCACCGGCCAGTAAGCCCATCCAAGGAGGAACACGCCATGTTCAAGCTGTTTGGAAAGAAGCAGGAACCCCAGGAGGAGGTCCGGGAGGCCGCCCTCTCCCGTCACCCCAAGGCTGCCGCTCTGGGCGCCCAGTTCTGGCAGGAGGAATTCGACATTCTGGCCATCACCGGGGCCAACGGCTTCGGCGGCGGCGAGGAGGACGAAGGGGAGGAGTACCGCACCGTCACCTTGCCTCTCACCGCCTGGCGGGAGGATGCCGGCCCCATCCACCGGGAGGACACCGGTCTGGTGGCCCTGGCGGATGACAAGCTGCTCACCTATCTGCGCCGTCTGGCCCCGCCCGACTCCATCATCCAGGCCCGGGTACGCCAGGGCATGGGGGACAACCGCTTTTTGCTGGTGGGCCTGCCCGGTCCGGTGATGGACCCGGAGCTGAAGGCCATTCTGGACGAGCAGACCCAGGAGGTCAGCCTGTATGTGGCCGACCTGGGCACCTTTGTGCTCAACCGCACGGTAAACTGGTTCCAGGCCGACGTGGACTGGCAGGGCCAGTCCATCCAGCTGGTGTACGACCAAGGGCCAGAGGAGGAGATGGCAAAGGCTCAGGAGACCGCCCGGGCCCTCATGTCCGCCCAGGGCGACTGGGACGGGCGGGTGCGGTCTTATGCCGCAGAGCAGCTGCCCCTCCAGAACCAGGAATTGGAGGAGGGAATGCGGTCGCTTTCCCTGGAGGAGCTGGCCGGACGGCTGGAGCCGGAATCCGTCCAGGTCTGGGCCGACGGCTCCTTTGAATTCTGGTTCCACGACGCTGACTACCAGTGGGAGCACGACCTGCGGGTCCGCGGCACCCTGGAGGGCGGCCCCAACTGCGTGCAGCTGGAGGGCTGAGCCCCATATTTCACACAAAGAGGTGTTTCCATGGCCATCATTCTCGCCTCCCAGTCGCCCCGACGCCGGGAGCTGCTGGGCCAGATGGGCCTGACTCAATTTATCATCCGTCCCGCCCTGGGGGAGGAGCGGACCGATCCCGGTCTCACTCCCGCTCAGCTGGTGGAGGCGCTCTCCCGCCAGAAGGCGGAGGAGGTGGCCGGACGTTCGGACCCCGGGGACCTTATCATCGCCGCCGACACGGTGGTGGCCATTGACGGGACCGTTCTGGGCAAGCCCCGGGACGAAGCCCAGGCCAGGGAGATGCTCTCCCTGCTCTCCGGTCGGAGCCACACCGTATACACCGGCGTGACCGTGCGCCGGGACGGAGAGGTCCTCACCCAGCATGAGGCCACCCACGTCCGTTTCCGCCCCCTGTCCCCGGCGGAAATTGACACCTATGTCCGCACCGGCGAGCCCATGGACAAGGCCGGCTCCTATGGCATCCAGGGCCTTGGGGCTCTGCTGGTGGAGGGCATTGAAGGGGACTACTGCAATGTGGTGGGCCTGCCGGTGTGCCGGCTGGGCCGGATGCTGCTGAAATTCGGGGTGGACGCCCTGGCCGGGTCCCCGAGGGAGGAGTAAGCCAGGTGAAAAACTTTCTGCGTCAAAACGGAATATGGCTTTTGGCCATCGCCCTGCTGCTGTCTCTGGTCATTACCCTGAGCTCCGTACTGCTGGGCGGCAGCGCCAATCCCCTGGCCAATGTGGTGCAGGCGGTCACCTCCCCCATCCGGGGCGGCATCTCCGCGGTGCTGGACTGGGCGGACGGTGTGTCCACCTACGTCTTCCGCTACGGGGAGATGCAGCAGGAGCTGGAGGATCTGCGCCTGCAGGTGTCCCAGCTGGAGGAGCAGGTCCGCCAGGGCGAGGAGGACAGCCGGGAAAACGAGCAGCTGCGGGATCTTCTGAAACTGCAGCAGCAGCGGCAGGACTTTGTCTTTGAAAACGCCAAGGTCACCGCCCGCTCCAACTCCAACTGGGAGTCCACCCTCACCCTGAGCAAGGGCTCCGCCGCCGGCATCGCCGCGGGCAACTGCGTCATCACCGAGACGGGCGTACTGGTGGGTGTGGTGTCCGAGGTGGGCACCAACTGGTGCACCGTCTCCACCGTTATCAACACCGACATTGAAATGGGCGGCATCGTCACCCGCACCTACTCCGCCGGCGTGCTGGAGGGCGACTTCTCCCTTATGAGCCAGGGCAAGCTGAAGCTCAACTACCTGCCCGAGGGGGCCCAGTTGGTCTCCGGAGACGAGGTGCTCACCTCCGGCAAGGGGGACGTGTACCCCTCCGGTCTGGTGGTGGGCCAGGTGGAGGGCGTGTTTACCGACCCCTCCGGCATGACCCGCTACGCCGTGGTCACCCCCGACGTGGATCTCAGCTCCCTCATTGAAGTGTTTGTCATTAAGGATTTTGACATTGTGGAATAACCGCCCCACCCCAGTTTTCCGAGAGGAGGTCCTCCCTTGACCCGACGGGACCTGATGCACAAATGGCTGATCTACACCCTGGGCCTGGTGCCCATCTGGCTGCTGGACGCCTATATTCTCCCCCGCTTTCCTCTGTTTGGCACCACCCCCATTCTGCTGCCGGTGGCGGTGGTGGCGGTGGCCGTCCTGGAGGGCGCCCACGCCGGAGCCGGCTTCGGCATGGGCGTGGGCCTTCTGTGGGCGCTGGCCTACCCCGGCGGGTACGGCAGCCGGGTGTTCCTCCTGTCCCTCATGGGCATGGCCTCCGGCGCCCTGTGCCAGTACGCATTGAGCCAGTCCCTGGCCGGGTGCATGCTGTGCGCCGCCGGTGTGGTGGCCCTGCTGGATCTCCAGCAGATTTTCCGCCTTCTGCTGGCCGATCTGGCGGATTTGCCCGCTCTTTTGCAGGTAGCCGCCCCCGAATGGCTGCTGACCATGCTCTGGACTCCGGTCATCTACGTTATTTTCCGGGCCATTTTCCGCCGCGTGGGCGGAACCAAGCTGGCCTGACTCCCATTTCCCCTGGCAAGGAGGTGTCCCTTTCATGGACCCCAAACAATTTTCCCGACGTCTGTGCGCGATAGTGGTGCTTCTGGCCCTGATCCTCACCGGAATGGGCTCCGCCCTCTACGATCTGCAGATCAACAACGGCGAGGACTACTACCGCCAATCCCAATATAAAATTGCCGAGACAGAGACGGTGGAGGCCGCCCGGGGCCAGATTCTGGACCGGAACGGCCGGGTGCTGGTCTCCAACGAGGTGGTCTATCAGGTCACCCTGGACCCCGACCTTCTGCAAAAGAGCCCCGACCCGGAGGATACCCGCACCCCGGAGCAGTACCGCAATGACACCCTCTCCACTCTGCTGGCTATCTGCCGGGAGGCCGGTGTGACATGGACGGACACTCTGCCCATCTCCCAGACCCAGCCCTTCACCTTCACCACAGAGCAGCCCTACTACACCACCTCCACCGACGAGGAGGGGAACACCATCCAATCGCTCACCCAGCTGGGCAAGCTGGCGGTGAAGATGGGGTGGATTTCCGACCCCACGGCCCAGCCGGAGGAAGAGGAGGAACCTCAGGAGGAGCCTGCCGCCAAGGAGCCGGGGTTGTGGGACAAAATCAAAGCCTTCCTCACCGGCAGCGATCCCACCCCTGAGACCACTCCCTCCACCGCCAAGGACAACACGCCCCCCACCTACCTCACAGCGGAGGAGCTTCTGGGAAAAATGTGTGAGAGCTTCTCCATTCAAGGCGAGGGGGCCGTGGACCGGAAGGAGGCCGAAAAGACCGGCGAGACGGTGCCCACTCTGAACATCGGCGACATGGACCCCCTGGAGGCCCGCGCCCTGGCCGGCGTAATGTACGAGGTTACCCTGCGTTCCCAGGAAATCACCTGGAATTCCTATATTTTTGCCGAGGATGTGGACATCGACTTCATCTCCCGCGTGAAGGAGAAGAGCCTTAACGGTGTGGTCATTGAGGCGGCCACCGTCCGTCAGTATCACACCGACTACGCCGCCCACATTCTGGGCCGGGTGGGTCCCATCTATCAGGAGGAATGGGACTACTACAAAAACCTGGACGAGGACGGCGACGGCAAGTCCGACTACCAGATGGACGACACCGTGGGCAAGGAGGGCGTGGAGCTGGCCTTCGAGTCCTACCTGCGGGGCACCTCCGGGGAGCGCATTGTGGAGCGCAACACCAGCGGCAAGGTGGTCTCCGAGGCCTGGCAGAGCGAGCCCCAGCCCGGAGACAACGTGGTGCTCACCATCGACATCGACCTTCAGAAGAAGGTGGAGGACACCCTGGCCGAGTCCCTGCCCAACCTGGAAAGTAAGGAAGTGGAAGGTGCCGCCTGCGTGGTGCTGGATGTGGACAGCGGCGACGTGCTGGCCTCCGCCTCCTACCCCACCTACTCCCTGGCCAATTTCTCCCAGGACTGGGCGGAAAACTCCTCCAATCCTCTCAACCCCCTGGTGAACCGTGCCCTCAACGGCCTCTACCCCCCCGGCTCCACCTTTAAAATGATCACTGCCATCGCCGCTCTGGAGACCGGCATCATCACCCCGGACACCAAGATCCGGGACGAGGGTATCTACACCTACTGGTCCAGCCCCCAGCCCAAGTGCTGGTACTACCGCCAGTACGGCCAGAAGCACGGCCTTATCGACGTTTCCGAGGCCATCGAGGTCTCCTGCAACTACTTCTTCTACGACGTGGGCCGCCGGGTGGGCATCGACACTCTGGTGGACTACGCCACCCGCTTCGGCCTGGGCCAGAAGACGGGCATTGAACTGCCGGAAAAGGTGGGCGGCGTGGGCAGCCCCGAGCGGTCCGAGGCCCTGGGCCAGAAGTGGTACGAGGGCAACATCCTCAACGTGGCCATCGGCCAGGACAACACCCAGGTCACCCCCATCCAGCTGGCCAACTATATCGCCACCTTGGTCAACGGCGGCACCCGCTACTCCACCCACCTGCTCAAGGAGGTCAAATCCAACGACTTCTCTCAGATTCTCTACACCTACGAGCCGGAGGCGGTGGCCACCATTGAGATTCAGGACGAAAACCTGAACGCGGTGAAGGCGGGCATGCTGGCTCTGACCACCGAGGGCTCGGTGGCTAAGTACTTCCAGGACCTCCCGGTCCAGGTGGGCGCCAAGACGGGCTCCGCCCAGGTCAGTGCCCAGACCGAGTCCAACGCCGTCTTCGTCTGCTTCGCCCCCTATGATGACCCGGAAATCGCCATGGCCATCGCCGTGGAGCACGGCGGCAGCGGTTCTGAGCTGGGCGCCATGGCGGCGGAGATCTTTTCCTACTACTTCTCCGTTCAGGAGGGGCGGGAGGACATCCCCACTGAAAATACCCTGGTGCGCTGAATTTGTCCCCCGCGCAGGGAAAGTCCTTGACGGAGCGGGGAAAAACCGCTACACTCATAGTTTGGTAAGAAGATCCCGGTTTTTCCGGGAATGAATAAAGGAGATGCCTGTTTCATGTCTGAAAGCTGCACCCACAACTGTTCCAGCTGCAGTGCTGACTGTTCCTCCCGGGACATGCGCGTCCCGGCCAATGCCAAGTCCTCCATCACCCGGGTCATTGCCGTGGTCAGCGGCAAGGGCGGCGTAGGCAAGAGCACCGTCACCGCCTCTCTGGCGGTGGCCATGGCCCGCAAGGGCCGCAAGGTGGCCATTCTGGACGCCGACATCACCGGTCCCTCCATCCCCACCGCCTTCGGCATCCATGAGAAGGCCACCGGCACCGACGAGGGCATTGACCCCGCCGTCACCGCTGGCGGCATCAAGCTCATGTCCCTGAACCTGCTCACCGCCAACGAGACCGACCCCGTCATCTGGCGCGGCCCCGTCATCGCCGGCGTGGTCACCCAGTTCTGGCAGGACGTGGTGTGGGGCGACGTGGACTACATGTTCGTGGATATGCCTCCGGGAACGGGCGACGTGCCCCTCACCGTGTTCCAGTCCCTGCCGGTGGACGGTGTCATTGTGGTCACCTCTCCCCAGGACCTGGTGTCCATGATCGTCACCAAGGCGGTGAACATGGCCCGGATGATGAACATCCCCGTGCTGGGTCTGGTGGAGAATTACAGCTACTTCCAGTGCCCCGACTGCGGCAGCCGCCACTCCATCTTCGGCGAGAGCCACCTGGACGAGGTGGCCGCCCAGCTGGAGACCCCGGTGCTGGCCCGTCTGCCCATCGACCCCAGCCTGGCCGCCGCCTTCGACGCCGGCAAGCTGGAGCAGGTGGAGCACAACTATCTGGAGGAAGTGGCCAGCCGTCTGGACGGCTGAGCCCCCTGTCAAACCCCGCTTACAAGCAAAAAAGACGGCCTCGAAAGAGGCCGCCTTTTTTTGTGCAGAAAAACCCCCGCCTTACCCTTATTTCCGCAGGTGCAGCCTCCCTTCCGATTTAATTCCTGCGTTTTTTCTCCGTCCCTCTTGTAATTTTTCAGCGGTATGATATAATGTAGCCGATTTCGGGCCGGAGCCCTGAAATCACTAGCAGAGTAGGACCTTGTGCGTATCATACCCATTGGTATCCAGTGCCCGCCGAACGGGGAGTTGACGGTGGGACGAATAGCTTTGAGCTAGCGATACAAGGTTCGCATCCCATTGCTACATAACAAGAATTTGCCGCTTGACGCCTCTTTTTATGTAGCTGCGCTTACATAAAAGGGAGGTTTTTTTATGCCTGTCGTTTGGTAGCGCTTATTCCCCGTTTCTTCCCCGCAATCATTCAAATTTTTATTCGGAGGGTACATTTATGAGCGTCACCACCAAAAAAGTTGCCATGATGGGCATGCTGCTGGCTGCCCAGGTCGTGGCCGGCATGTTCTTTTCCATCAAGCTGCCCCTGGTCACCATCGGCTTTATTTTCCTGCCCCTGTCCATTACCGGCATGCTCTACGGCCCCCTGTGGGGCGCCGCCGCCGGTGTGATGGGCGACTTCCTCATCGCCGCCCTGGGCCCCTACGGCTACTATCCCCCCATGGCCACCACCGCCTTCCTCAGCGGCCTCATCTACGGCCTGTTCCTCTACCGCAAGCCCATCACCATCCCCCGCGTGACCCTGTGCGTCATCACCGAGTCCCTGCTGTGCAGCGTGCTGCTCCAGACCTACTGGCTGACCATGCTGATGAATAAGGCCTATCTGGTGCTGCTGCCCACCCGCCTGTTCCAGAATGTTCTGGTGGCTCCGGTGAGCATCATCTGCATCTGCCTGGTGGCCCCCCGGGTGCTGGCCGTGGCCGGAAAGCTCTTCGGCGCCACCCCCAGCCTGGCCGGCAAATAAGCTTTGTTCCCCCTTCGGCCCGTTCCGTGCCCCGGCATGGGACGGGCCGTTTTTTATTCACCTTGCCCGCGGGCAGAAAGAAGGTTTTTCTATGGCACTGGACACATTCCGCAGCCACTTTTCCCAGACCACCGAGAAGGGCATCTTTTTTGACAACGCCTCCATGGGCCCGGTGGCCCCGGAGGTCACTGCGGCCATGAACGCCTGCATGGAGCTGCGGCAGGCCATGCCCATGAAGTACTACCGCTACGCCGCCGAGCTCTTCCCCGCCTGTCAGGCGCTTCTGGCCCGGCTCATCGGCAGCCGGCCGGAGGAAATCGCTTTTACGGAAAATGTGGCCTACGGCATCAACTCCGCCGCCAATTCCCTGCCCCTCCAGGCGGGGGACAACGTCATTCTGTGTGACCGGGAGTTTGCCTCCAATGTCTACCCCTGGCTGCGGCTGCAGAAAGCCAAGGGGGTGGAGGCCCGGATTATCCCCAACGACGGGGGCGGTCTGACGGTGGACCGGCTGGAGCAGTACGCCGATGCCCGCACCCGGGCGGTAACGGTGAGCAGCGTGGAATTTTCCGACGGCTTTGCCACCGACCTGGAGGCCATCGGCAGCTGGTGTCAGGCCCACGGGGCCTACCTCATTGTGGACTGTGCCCAGTCCCTGGGCGTCATGCCCATGGATGTGAAGCGCTTCCACATCGACTTTCTGGCCGGCCTGGCCTCCAAGTGGCTGCTGGGCCCCTTCTCCACCGGCTTCCTCTATGTCCGGGAGGAGCTGGCCCGGGAGCTGGAGCCCCCCTTCGCTGGGGCGGACAGCGTAAAAATTGACGTGGACTCGGTAGACTACTGCCTGGACTGGCGGGAGGGCGCCGCCCGGTTCGAGCTGGGTCTGCCCAACGCCCCGGGCATCGCCGGACTCCACGCCTCCCTGCAGCTGATGGACCAGGTGGGCTTTGAGGCCATCCGCCGGGAGGCCTGGCAGGTGAGCGGCTACCTCATTGACGGGCTGAAAAAGCTGGGCGCCGACCTGGCCCCCTGTGTCCTCCGGGATGACACCCGCTCCACCATTGTCTCCTTCTCCACCCCCGACCCCCAGCAGACCTACCAGTACCTGCGGGGCCGGGACATCGCCTGTTCCCTGCGCTGCGGCCTCATCCGCATGGGCATTCACGGCTACAACACCACCCAGGAGGCCGACCAGGTGCTGGAGGTTCTCCGCCCCCATCTGGCCCGCTGAAACCAGCAAGCGGCCCTGTCCAAGAAGGACAGGGCCGCTTTTTTTATTTCTTTTCGCAGCTCTGGAACAGGTCCACAAACCACCGCCAGAACCGCCCCAGGTCAATATCTTCGGCGCACCACACATTCTTTTCCTTGTCCGGGCATACATCCCGGAAGTCCGCCACTGTCATGCCCCGGGTGATGGTGCCCTCCGTCTCCACATCCATGTAGTACTTCTTAAAGGTAAGCACCGAGGGGTTCACCAGCGCACAGAAGGCCACCACGTCGTGGAGGTTGGCCTCGTCATAGCCCCACTCCTTGTTCCGCCGCAGGCAGAAGTCGATGACCTGGGAAGCCAGCTGGGCCTCGGGGGTCTCCACCCGCTCCACTGCCTCCTTAACCCACATGGGCACTGCCGTCTTCAGGGTGACGTCCAGGCCCACCATGGCCACGTCCAGACCGGAGCGGAAGACAATCTGCATGGCCTCCGGGTCGGCGTAGGCGTTGAACTCCGAGGCCTGGGTGGTGTTGCCCCCCACCAGGCACCCGCCCATGAGGTATACCTTTTTGATAAGCCCCACCAGGTCGGGGTAGCGCTGGAGGGCCGTGGCCAGGTTGGTCTGGGGGGCGGTGCCGATGTAAATGAGCTCCCCGGCACAGTCCACCGCGATGTCGTGAAGGAGCTGGGCGGCGTCCTTCTCACAGAAGGGACGGGCAGAGGCGGGAATCACCACGTCGCCGAAGCCGGTGGCCCCGTGGGAGACGGAGCACTGCAGCTCCCGCTTCAGGGGCCGGTCCGCCCCCTTGGCCACGGGGATATCGGTGTGCCCCAGCAGGTCCACAATGTTCAGGGTGTTGGAGGCAGTGGCGGACAGGGGGACATTCCCCGCCACGGCGGTGATGGCTTTGATGTCCAGCTGGTCCCGGCTCATCAGGGCGCAGATGATGGCAATGGCGTCATCCGTTCCGGTATCCACGTCCATCACCACAGGTATTTTTTTCATAGGCTTCTCCTCCCCAGGTCGTTTTCTCAGGCCGGAGGGACCGGCCTGCTGTGGTCTATGGTTTTATAGTACCCCGCCCGGCCCGGCTGCGCAAGTCTTCCCCGCTATTTTCTCTCGCCTCCCGCACAAAAAAAGCGCTCCCGCGGCAGATTGCCGCAGGAGCGCGTTTCCTTGTTCTGTGTGACCGGGTAAATTACTTGTGGTCGACAGAGTACATGTGCTTGATCAGCTCCAGAACCTTGTTGGAGTAGCCGATCTCGTTGTCGTACCAGGACACGACCTTCACGAAGGTGTCGGTCAGAGCGATGCCGGCGTCGGCGTCGAAGATGGAGGTGCGGGTGTCGCCCAGGAAGTCGGAGGACACAACGGCCTCGTCGGTGTAGCCCAGGATGCCCTTCAGCTCGCCCTCGGAGGCGGCCTTCATGGCGGCGCAGATCTCCTCGTACTTGGCGGGCTTCTCCAGGTTGACGGTCAGGTCAACGACGGACACGTCCAGGGTGGGAACACGCATGGACATACCGGTCAGCTTGCCGTTCAGGGAGGGGATAACCTTGCCCACGGCCTTGGCGGCGCCGGTGGAGGAGGGGATGATGTTGCCGGTAGCAGCACGGCCGCCGCGCCAATCCTTCAGGGAAGGACCGTCAACGGTCTTCTGGGTAGCGGTAACGGAGTGCACGGTGGTCATCAGGCCGTCCTTGATGCCCCAGTTGTCGTTCAGAACCTTGGCGATGGGGGCCAGGCAGTTGGTGGTGCAGGAGGCGTTGGAGACGAAGTTCATGTCGGTGGTGTACTTATCCAGGTTGACGCCGCAGACGAACATGGGGGTGTCATCCTTGGAGGGAGCGGACATGATAACCTTCTTGGCGCCGGCGTCCAGGTGGCCCTGAGCCTTCTCCTTGGTCAGGAACAGGCCGGTGGACTCCACAACGTACTCAGCACCCAGCTTGCCCCAGGGCAGGTCGGCGGGGTTACGCTCGGCGGAGACAGGGATCTCCTTGCCGTTGACCACGATGGCGTTCTCGGTGTAGCTGACCTCGGCCTCGCACTTGCCGTGCATGGTATCATACTTCAGCATGTAAGCCAGGTAGTCGGCGGGGCACAGATCGTTGATGCCGACAATCTCGATCTCGGGATGATTCAGGCTGGCGCGGAACACCATACGGCCGATACGGCCAAAGCCATTGATGCCAACTTTGATGCTCATGTTGAATTACTCCTTTTCACAATAATCAAGTATTCCTGTGTCTTGATTGGGTTCAGTCTGTATTATACCCCGTTTTAATCCATTTTCATAGTGACTTTTTTTCCAGAATTCATCAATTTTTTCGTGCAAAATTAGCCATACCGCAAAGGAAGCCTGGGCTTATCCCCTTTTCTGTCCTGATTTTTCCCCTTAAGGGCAGTTTTATTCCCCCCTTCCTTCCCGATTCCCCTCCCGTTTCCCTGACATTTTTCCCGTTCATGCGGTGCTTTCTCCGTTTTTTCGCTTGTTGACGACAGCAAACTTTGCTATACTGTTTTCCAGATGAGTTTCCGTACATTTCGTACATGCTATCCATAGAAAAACAAAACCACTGTCGCCGCGCCGGACCTCTGCCCGGCAGGAAGGAAGCTTATGTCTGAACCGATGATCACACTGCTGGACCGCCTCTCCGAGGCCGCCGTTTTGATTCAAAATGGGACCGTCGCCGGTGCCAGTCCCATGGCCCGCCACTATCTGCCCCAGCTGCAGACCGGCGGGCCCGTCCCCGACTGTCTGCCCCAGTCCGCGCTGCAGGGCGGCGGTCTCTTCTCCGTGGGGACCAGCACCTTTTCCTATACCAACACCCCGCTGGAGCAGGGTCAGCTCCTCATCTTCCGCCCCGCCGCCCAGACCGCCATCACCGACGTGCAGCTGGACGGGGCGGTGCGGCAGCTGCGGCAGTTTATGGGGGAGTTTCTGATGGAGACGGACGCCGAAACCACCAGCGCTCCCTTCCGCAAGACCTTTTACCGCATGCTGCGCCTGCTGAAAAATCTGGAGTATCTCCACCAGGATGACCCCTCCGTTCCTGCCGGCACCCTGGACTTTGCCGGGCTGTGCCGCCAGACGGTGGAGGAGGCCGCGCCGCTGCTTCTCCAGGGCGGAATCGAGCTGGACTACGCCTGCCCCGACGCCTCCCTGCTCATCCCCGGTGACTCAAACCTTTTACGGCACATGGTGCTGGAGCTCATTGCCAACTCCGCCCGGGCCGTGGGTCAGGGCCAGATTCACCTGCGCCTGCGGGCCCAGGGCGGGCGCGTCCTGCTCACCCTGTCTGACAGCGGCGACCACCCCTCCCAGCGGCAGCTGGCCTCCCTGCTCCAGCAGGACTCCGACCAGAACATCCCCGCCGCCGGCGCGGGCGCCGGACTGGGGCTGTCCGTGGTACGCCGGGTAGTGGCCCTCCACCGGGGCACCATGCTGGTGGAGTGGGGCGACGGCGCCCCCGTCACCCTCATCTCTCTGCCCACCGGACCGCTCAATCCCCGGGCCACGGTCTTTACCCCCAACCTGCAGCGGGACGGAGGCCTGTCCCCCCTGCTCACCGCCCTGGCCGATGTACTGCCCGTCAGCGTCTTCGAGCTGGCTGAACTGGATTGACCGGGAAGATTCTTCCTCCATAACTCTTGACGGGAATGGTGGGGAAGAGTAGAATACGTTGGTGATTTTTTTGGCAGCGCCCCGCGTTTCCCTCCGCAGCGCTGCCTTCTATCTTGTTTCGGGAGGTTTTATCATGTCTCAAATCGGCTTTGACAACGAGAAATATCTGCACATGCAGTCCCAGCACATCCGCGACCGCATCGCCCAGTTCGGCGGCAAGCTGTATCTGGAGTTCGGCGGCAAGCTCTTTGATGACTACCACGCCTCCCGGGTGCTGCCCGGCTTCGAGCCGGACAGCAAGATCCGCATGCTGGAGCAGCTGCGGGACAAGGCGGAGATCATCATTGCCATCAACGCCGGAGACATCGAGAAGAATAAGGTCCGGGGCGATCTGGGCATCACCTATGACAGCGATGTGCTGCGCCTCATCGACATCTTCCGGGGCCGCGGGCTCTATGTGGGCAGCGTGGTGGTCACCCGCTACACCGGCCAGCCCGCCGCCGACGCCTTCCAGAAGCGGCTGGAGGCCCTGGGCGTGAAGGTCTACCGCCACTACCCCATTGAGGGCTACCCCCACAACATCGCCAAGATCGTCTCCGACGAGGGCTACGGCAAGAACGACTATATTGAGACCTCCCACCCCCTGGTGGTGGTCACCGCCCCCGGCCCGGGCAGCGGCAAGATGGCCACCTGCCTCTCCCAGCTCTACCACGAGCACAAGCGGGGCATTGTGGCCGGCTATGCCAAGTTTGAGACCTTCCCCATCTGGAACCTGCCCCTCAAGCACCCGGTGAACCTGGCCTATGAGGCGGCCACCGCCGATCTGGACGATGTGAACATGATTGACCCCTTCCATCTCCAGGCCTACGGCGAGACCACCGTCAACTACAACCGGGACGTGGAGGTCTTCCCCGTGCTGGCCGCCATGTTTGAGGAGATCACCGGCTCCTGCCCCTACAAGTCCCCCACCGACATGGGGGTCAATATGGCGGGCAACTGCATCACCGATGACGAGGCCTGCCAGGCTGCCGCCCGCCAGGAGATTGTCCGGCGGTACTACGACGCCCTGTGCGAGCGCCGCCAGGGCAAGGGCAGCGACTGCGCGGTGTATAAGCTGGAGCTTCTTATGCAGCAGGCGGGCATCACCACGGACATCCGTCCCGTGGTGGCCGAGGCCAACCGTCTGGCCGAGGAGACCGGCGAGCCCGCCATGGCCATTGAGCTGGCCGACGGCTCCATTGTCACCGGCAAGACCTCCGAGCTCATGGGCTGCTCCGCCGCCGCCCTGCTCAACGCCCTGAAAAAGCTCTCCGGCGCCGGCGGACACGGCGTTCACCTCATCGCCCAGAGCGCCATCGAGCCCATCCAGACCGTCAAGGTCCAGTACTTAGGCTCCGCAAACCCCCGTCTGCACTCGGACGAGGTGCTCATCGCCCTGGCCTCCTCCGCCAACCTGGAGCCCAAGGCCGCCGAGGCCCTGAAGGTGCTGGCTCAGCTGAAAGGCTGCCAGGCCCACTGCTCGGTCATCCTCTCCCCCGCCGACGAGGTCACCTACCGTAAGCTGGGCCTGCAGCTCACCTGCGAGCCCCAGTACCAGAGCAACAACCTCTACCATCGGTGAGCCGTATCTCCCGGTTTTGTCCCCCCATCCTATAAAGAAGGGATTGCACGATGTCAAAACAGACCGCCCTGCGCCGGGCCGTGCTGGCCGGCATGCTGCTTTTTGACCTATATATTGCCTGGACGGTATTTTACAGCCCCCTGGACGACTGGCAGTGGAGCATGGATGTGGGGCTTTGGTGGTTGACGACCGGCGTACTCAACGGCCGGTACATGGGCAACCTCTTCGCCGTCATCATGAGCCGTTCCCCCCTGCTCAAGACCCTGATCATGGGCATTTGCATGTTTGCCCTGCCCTATTTTGTAGCCCGTCTGGCTGCCCGGGGCCGCCGGGAGCGGATTCTCCCTCTGTTTGTGGCCTGCAACGCCGGGATCCTGCTGATGCCCTCGGTGATGTGGCGGGAGACCTACTTCTGGGTGGCCGGCTTCGGCAACTTTGTGGTGCCCACGGTGTTCTTCCTGCTCCTGCTTCTGCTGCTGCGCCGGCTGGACAAAACCCGGACCCACCTGGGGCGGTGGAGCATCCTTCTCTTTTTCTACCTGCTCTTTTTGGGGCTCTTTCTGGAAAACTTCACGGCACTCTTTGCCGGGGCCTGCTTTTTGATGGTACTGCTCTCCCTGCGGGACAGGCCCTTCCTTGTGCCCTCTCTGGCCATGCTGGCCGGCTCCCTGCTGGCCGCCTTCTTCATGTTCTCCAACGGCATCTTTGTGGATCTGGCCGAGACAGGGGAGGCAGTGCAGGGCTACCGACAGCTGTCCTTCTCCCTGGAGGACGGACTGCTGGCCCTGGCCTACAACATCGTGCGCCAGTATGTGGGAGAGCTGCTGCCCCGGGCCTTCATTCTCGGGCCCCATCTGGCCTGGCCCATGGCCGTCATTACCTTCTTTGGCTTCTGGCGCAGCCGGTTCCGTCCCGCTTGTGTTCTGGCCCTTTTCCCGGTCATTCACAATCTGGTGATTCTCTGGACCGGTGTGACCATCTCCCGGCCGGGCTGGATTGCCAGCTGCATCTCCTGGTCCCTTCCCCTGCTGGCCCTGCTGGTCCAACAGGAGAAAAAGACGCTGAAATTCCGGCGGCTGCTCCTCTTCCTGGCCGCCCCGCTGTCCCTGCTCCCCCTGTCCGTCACCTCCTCCCTGGTCCACCGCCACTTCTTCCTGCCCATGGTGCTGCTTATCCTGCTGGCCGTGGACGAGGCCCAGGACATTCTCTGCAGCAGATGGGGCTGGACGGTGCCGTCGGCACTGCTGGTAGGCCTGATGCTGCGGTGGGGTATTCCCTGCTGGACCGTCGCCGGCTGCACCCAGCTGCGGGAGGAAATCATCGCCGAAGCCCGGGAGACCGGTGCTGATACCATCGTCCTTCCCACCGACCGTTACCAGTACAGCATCTGGTCCGCCCGGGACCCCTGGGATGTGGAAAAATCTCATTATTTCTGCCAGATTTATGGCTTTTCCGATGACATTACTCTGGTTATCCTCCCCGGCGGCACTTACGAGAGCTGGCCGGACATTTCCCAGGAACAGTGGGACAACCGCCGCGAGATGAATCCGTCTCCCGACTTCATCCCCTTCCTGCCAATTCCATAATCTGAGCGCAATGGGGCGCCCCCGGGAGAAGGATCTCCCAGGGGCGCCCGTCTCTTTTTGGACCCGGCAAGATCTTTCTTGACGGCTTCCTATCTTCCACGTACAATAGCCCGGTGTTTTTTTCGGGGCTTGTACCCATACTATACCCAACCATCACAGTTATAACGGAGGGATTAAATTATGGCAGTAAAGTACATTTTTGTCACCGGCGGCGTCGTATCCGGCCTGGGCAAGGGCATTACAGCGGCCTCTCTGGGACGTCTGCTGAAGCAGCGTGGCCTGCGGGTGAAGGTTCAGAAGCTGGACCCCTACCTCAACGTGGACCCGGGCACCATGAGCCCCTACCAGCACGGCGAGGTGTTCGTCACCGACGACGGAGCGGAGACCGACCTGGACCTCGGCCACTACGAGCGGTTTATTGACGAAAATCTCACCATCAATTCCTCCGTCTCCTCCGGCAAGGTGTACTGGAACGTCCTCAACCGGGAGCGCCGGGGCGACTACCTGGGCGGCACCGTCCAGATTATCCCCCACATCACCGACGAGATTAAGCGCTGCATTTACTCCCTGGACACCCCGGACACCGACGTGGCCATTGTGGAGATCGGCGGCACGGTGGGCGACATCGAGTCCCAGCCCTTCCTGGAGTCCATCCGCCAGGTGGCCGCCGAGCGGGGCCGCCAGAACGTGATGTTCGTCCACGTCTCCCTCATTGTGGCCATTCCCGGCACCGGCGAGCTGAAGAGCAAGCCCACCCAGCACTCCGCCAAGGAGCTTTTGAGCCTGGGCATCCAACCCGACGTCATCATCTGCCGCAGCGACTACCCGGTGCCCAAGGATATTCTGGAGAAAATCTCCCTGTTCTGCAACATTCCGGTGGAAAACGCCATTCCCAACCTCACCGCCGACCTGCTCTACGAGGTGCCCCTGATGCTGGAGCGGGAGGGACTGGCCGACGTGGTGGTCCGCCGTCTGGGTCTCATCTGCCACATGCCCGACCTCACCGAGTGGGCCACCATGGTCCACCGGGCCAAGCACCCCAAGGGCGAGGTAGAGATCGCCCTGGTGGGCAAGTACGTGGCCCTCCATGACGCCTATCTGTCGGTGGCCGAGGCCCTCACCCACGGCGGCATTGAGAACGAGGTAAAGGTTCACATCCGCTGGGTGGACTCCGAGCAGGTCACCGATGAAAACGCCGCCCAGCTGCTGGCGGGGGCGGACGGTATCCTGGTGCCCGGCGGCTTCGGCGACCGGGGCATCGAGGGCAAGATTTCCGCCGTGCGCTATGCCCGGGAGCAGAAGGTCCCCTTCCTGGGCATCTGTCTGGGCATGCAGATGGCGGTCATTGAGTTTGCCCGCCACGTGTGCGGCATGGCCGACGCCCACTCCAGCGAGCTCAGCAAGTCCACCACCCACCCGGTCATCGACCTGATGCCCGACCAGCGTGGGGTCACCGCCAAGGGCGGCACCATGCGTCTGGGGGCCTACCCCTGCCACATCACCGGGGAGGACACCTTTGCCTACCGGGCCTACGGCCAGGAGGAGATCAGCGAGCGTCACCGCCACCGCTACGAGTTCAACAACGACTACCGTCAGGCTCTCACCCAGGCTGGCCTGGTGCTCTCCGGTCTCAGTCCCGATGGGCGGCTGGTGGAGATGGTGGAGCTTCCCAACCACCCCTGGTTTGTGGGCGTCCAGTTCCACCCGGAACTGAAAAGCCGTCCCAACAAGGCCCACCCCCTGTTCCGGGAGTTCATTGCCGCGGCCAAGGTCTATCGTTCCAAGTAATTGCCCCGCCTCAGGCGGTACCCATAGAAAAACGCCCGGCCCTCTTTTCAGAGGGCCGGGCGTTTTCTTATCCTTATTTCAGGTGCCAGATGTCCTGGTTATACTGGGCGATGGTGCGGTCGGAGGAGAAATACCCCGACTTGGCGATGTTCACCAGCATCTTCTTTGCCCAGGCGGTGCGGTCGCCGTAGTCGTGGATGCACCGCTCCTTGGCGGCGATGTAGTCCTCCACGTCCAGGAGGGCCATGAACCAGTCCTTGTTCTTCATGTCCTTCCACAGCGCCGCCAGGCAGGCGGGATCGCCCACCGCCAGCAGCTCCGGGGACACCAGGAAGTCCACCAGCCGCTCCACCTCGGGGCGGTGGTAGCAGTCCAGGGAGCGGTAGCTGCCCTGGGCGTACAGGTCCATCACCTGGTCGCTGGAGGCGCCGAAGGTGTAGATGTTCTCCTCCCCCACCAGCTGGGCAATCTCCACGTTGGCCCCGTCCATGGTGCCCAGGGTGACGGCCCCGTTGGCCATGAGCTTCATGTTGCCGGTGCCGCTGGCCTCCTTGGAGGCCAGGGAGATCTGCTCGGAGATGTCGCAGGCGGGAATGAGGGTCTCGGCCCAGGTGACGTTGTAGTTCTCCACCATGGCCACCCGCAGCCAGGGCCGAACCTGGGGATCCCGCTCAATGAGCTGCTGCAGGCACAGGATGAGATGGATGATGTGCTTGGCCATCACATAGGCGGGGGCCGCCTTGGCGCCAAAGATCACCGTCACCGGACGCTCGGGCAGATGGCCCGCCTTGATTTCCAGATACTTGTGGATGATATAGAGGGCGTTCATCTGCTGGCGCTTATACTCGTGAAGGCGCTTGATCTGGATGTCGAACACCGACTTGGGGTCCAGCTCAATGCCCTGGCGGTGCCAGATGGCCCGGCACAGCTGGTCCTTCTTCTCCTGCTTGATGGCCAGCAGCTCCTCCAGCACCTTCTCGTCCTCCGTGAAGGCCATAAGGCCCTCCAGCTTCCGGGTGTCCTGCCGCCAGTCCTTGCCGATGCACTTGTCGATGAGGGCGGTGAGCTCGGGATTGCACCCCTCCAGCCAGCGGCGGAAGGTGACGCCGTTTGTCTTGTTGTTGAACTTCCGGGGGTAGAGGTCGTAGAAGGGCTTGAGCTCCGAGTTCTTGAGAATCTCGGTGTGCAGGGCGGCCACGCCGTTGACGGAGAAGCCGTAGTGGATGTCCATATGGGCCATGTGCACCCGGTTCTGCTCATCGATGATGGCCACCTTGGGGTCGGGATAGGCCTCCTTCACCCGCCGGTCCAGCTCCCGGATGATGGGCACCAGCTGGGGTGCCACCGTCTCCAGGTAGGACAGGGGCCACTTCTCCAGGGCCTCGGCCAGGATGGTGTGGTTGGTGTAGGCGCAGGTGTGGCTCACCTGGCTGATGGCCTGGTTCACGGACATGCCCCGGTCGGTGAGCAGACGGATAAGCTCGGGGATGACCATGGAGGGATGGGTGTCGTTGATCTGGATGACCACGTGGTCGGAGAGGGTATCCAGGGCGTAGCCCCGCTCCTCCAGCTCCTTGAGAATGAGCTGGGCGCCGGCGGACACCATGAAGTACTGCTGGTACACCCGCAGGAGCCGTCCCACCTCATCGCTGTCGTCGGGGTAGAGGAAGGAGGTGAGGTTGTGGGCGATGTCCCCCTTGTCGAAGTCGATGCCCACCCAGGGCTGGGCGGCGGGCTCCTCCACGTCAAAGAGGTGCAGCCGGTTGGCGCAGCCGTTGCCCGCGCCGGGCACCGGCAGGTCGTAGCACACCGCCTTCACGTCCCCCTTTCCGAAGGGCACGGTGAAGGTCCAGCCGGTGGGGATAAGCCAGCTCTCCTTTTCCAGCCAGGGGTCAGGCAGCTCGGTCTGCTTGTGGTCCTTGAACTTCTGGCGGAACAGGCCGTAGTGGTAGTTGAGCCCCACCCCGTCTCCGGGCAGTCCCAGGGCGGCGATGGAGTCCAGGAAGCAGGCAGCCAGACGGCCCAGCCCGCCGTTGCCCAGGGAGGGCTCGGGCTCCATGGACTCAATGGCGCTGAGATCCCGGCCCAGGTCGGCCAGCATGGTCTTCACCTGGTCGTAAATGCCCAGGGCCAGCAGGTTGTTGCTCAGCAGCTTGCCCGTGAGAAACTCCGCCGAGAAATAATAGAGCTTCCGCCCGCCCTCCGGCGCCGGACGCGCCAGGGCCATGTCCCGGGTGAGCAGCAGCAGGGCCTCGTACAGCTCCTGCTCCCCGCACTGGTCGGGGGCATGGCCATACCGCTCCTGGGTCAGTTGAAACAGTCGCTCTTTCAGTTGCATGGAAAAAACTCCTCTCCGCAAGGATATCGGAAACGTTTCCAATTCGGATTCTGGCGTCAGTATAGCAGTCCCGCGCCCTCGCGTCAAATATTTTTTGGTGAAATTCTGCACAATTTTACCAAAGTTTAACCCAAAACTTCCCACTCCGGGGAAGAAAGAGGGCATTTTTGTGAAAAATAACCATGCCTATTGGGGGCGACGGCGGCGCCGGACAGGCCGGTTTACTTTCCTTTTTTCGGCCGGGGCAGCCGCTGGTAGACCTTCATTTCCCGGCGGAGCCGCCGGGCCAGAGAGGGGGAACAGCAGCCGGGCAGCGCCCGCCACATCCAGTTGCCCCCCAGGGTGGAGGGGATGTTCATCCGGGCCTCGCTGCCCAGGCCCAGCAGGTCCTGCATCTGCATCACCGCCAGGTCGGCGGCGGAAGCCCAGGCCGCGCGCATCATGCCCCAGTGGTAGCCCTCCCGGCGGCTGAGGCGTAAGTACTCCTTGGCAAAGGCCACGTCCTTCCGGGGGGCGGAGGCCATCCAGCCCTGGATGGTGTCGTTGTCGTGGGTACCGGTGTAGACCACGCAGTGGGGGGTGTAGCAGTGGGGCAGGTAGTCGCTGCCCGTGTCCCGGCTGTCGAAGGCAAACTCCAGCACCTTCATGCCGGGGTAGCCCGACTGGCGCAGCATCCTGTGCACCGAAGGGGTGAGGAATCCCAGGTCCTCGGCAATGATGTCCTTCTTCCCCAGCTTCTCCTTCACTGTTCGGAAGAAGTCGATGCCCGGACCCGGACGCCAGCGGCCGTTGCGGGCGGTCTCGTCCCCGTAGGGGATGGCGTAGTAGGAGTCAAAGCCCCGGAAGTGGTCAATGCGCAGGCTGTCGTAGATGGTGAACTGGAAGGCGATGCGGCGAAGCCACCATGAATAGCCCTCCTCCTTCATCCGCTCCCAGTTGAAGAGGGGATTGCCCCACAACTGGCCGTCCTCGGAGAAGCCGTCGGGGGGACAGCCGGCCACCTCGGTGGGCCGCCCCTCCTCGTCCAGCTGGAACTGCTCGGGGTTGGCCCACACGTCGGCGCTGTCCCCGGAGACGTAGATGGGCAGGTCCCCCAGAATGGAGATCCCCCGGTCATTGGCGTACTCCTTCAGGGCCCGCCACTGGCGGAAAAAGAGGTACTGCACTCCCTTCCAGAAGCGGACCTCCTCCTCCAGGGTGCGGCGGACCTTTTCCAGGGCCGCCTTCTGGCGAAGGCGCTCCCCCCGGGGCCACTCCTGCCAGCTCTTGCCCTTATGCTTGTCTTTCAGGGCCATGAAGAGGGCGTAGTCCTCCAGCCAGTCCTGGTTTTCCCGGCAGAATATCTCCACCTCTGCCTCTTTTTGTTTCCACAGCCGCCCGCAGGCCAGCCGCAACACGGGAAACCGCATCTGATAAAGCCGGGGGTAGTCCACCCGCTCCGGGTCGTCCCCCCAGTTCAGATTCTGGTACTCCTCCGGCTCCAGCAGGCCCTCCGCCGCCAGCTCATCCAGGTCAATGAAGTAGGGGTTGCCCGCATAGGAGGAGAAGGACTGGTAGGGGGAGTCCCCGTAGCTGGTGGGGCCGATGGGCAGAATCTGCCAGCAGCTCTGTCCCCCCGCCTGCAAAAAGTCCGCAAAGGCCCGTGCCTCGGCTCCCAACGTGCCAATCCCGTAGGGGGAGGGCAGGGAGGAGATGGCCATTAAAATTCCCGCTCGTCTCATAAAACCGCACTTCCTCTCATGGTTTCCCGTCCAGCCGGGCCACGCTCTCCCCCTCCACCAGGAGGAAGGGGACCGTCCGGTGGACGGGCTGGGTCAGCTCGCCCTGGATATGTCCCAGCAGCAGCTCCACCCCCTGCTCCGCCAGAGCGGAGGTATCCTGCCGCACGGTGGTCAGCCGGGGAACGCTGTACCGGGACAGGGCCACTCCGTCGTAGCCCACCACCGAGATGTCCTCCGGCACCCGCCGTCCCCGGTCCATCAGGGCCCGGATACAGCCCAGAGCAATGACGTCGCCCAGGGCAAAGATGGCGGTGAGCCCGGGCTCCCGGTCCAGCAGCTGTCCGGCCGCCTCGTAGGCCTCGGCCAAGGAGTAACGGCAGGGCTGGTACTGTGTCTGGAAGTCAAAGGGCAAGCCCAGGCGGGCAAAGGCGTCCTGGCAGCCCAGCAGACGCAGGTGGCTGATCTGGGAGTCGGAGTCGTTGCCCCCCAGCACCCCGATGCGGCAGTGGCCCCGCCCGGCCAGATAGGCGATGACCTGGTGGGCGGCCGCCCGGTCGTCGGTGGTCAGGGAGGAGAGATTGGGAAAGCCCAGCTCCCCCGCCCCGTTGGTGAGCAGCACCGCAGGGGTCCGGATGTCCCCGAAGCTCCGGCGGAAGCACTCCAGATCGCCCCCCAGAAACAGCAGGCCCAGGGGCTTGCGCTCCCGGCACAGCTGCCGGGCATAGGCCACCTCGTCCCGGTCCTCGTTCAGGTAGTAGAGGGCGGTCTCCTGGCCCCGCTCTCCCAGCCGGGTCTGCACCCGCTCCACCAAATCGGCAAACAGCAGGTTCTGGCTGCCCTTCACCAGCACCGCCACGCTCTTGCCCGCCTGCTGCTTCAGGTTTTTGGCGTTGGCGTTGGGCTGGAAGCCCTGCTCCTCCACCACCGCCAGCACACGGCGGCGGGTCTCCTCGCTCACATCCCGGTGCCCGTTGAGCACCCGGGAGACCGTGGCCACACCGCATCCCGCCAGCCGGGCAATGTCCTTGATGGTCATGGCGTCCCTCCCCTTCCGGTAACGTTTCCAATACGTTTGTCATCATACTGATTTTGCAAAAAAGTGCAAGAGTCTTTTCTTAAACTTTCGCATTTTTGTGAAAAGTGCAAAATATGCCCCGTTGTTTTTGTCTATTCTTTCCCGTCCTCCCCGGCTCTTTTCTCTTTTTTCCCGCCGGGCGCGGCGGAGCGCAGATTTTCGTTGTCATTTTCCTTGATTTCCGCTATAATATAGAAAAGGATCCACCCGCAGCGGTGCTCCGCCGGAGCAGGCGCGGGAGAATCCCACTGAGCGCGGGAGGGATACCATGAGCAACTATGTGATTTCCATCAGCCGTGAGTTCGGCAGCGGCGGCCGTCTGATTGGCAAGCGCCTGGCGGCCCGTCTGGGGATCCCCTGCTATGACCGTACTATCATCCAGAAGACCTCCGAAAAGAGCGGCCTGTCCCCGGACTTCATCGCCCGGGCGGAGGAACGGGCCCGCAGCCGCTTCCACCTGTCCATTGCCCCCATCGGCATCGGCACCCCCGCCTTTGCCCACCAGGGCGTGCCCGTCAGCCACCAGGCCTTTTTCGCCCAGGCGGAGGTCATCCGTGAGCTGGCCGACGAGGGTCCCTGCGTCATTGTGGGACGGTGCAGCGACTATGTGCTGGGCAACCGGCCCGAGTGTCTGAAGGTCTTTGTCTACGCCGACCTGCCCTCCCGGGTGGAGCGGTGCGTGGAGGAGTACCACATTCCCGCCGACGACATGGAGCGCCGGGTCACCCTCATGGACCGTGGCCGCTCCAACTACTATAACTACTACACCGGTCACACCTGGGGCGACATGCGCCGGTATGACCTGACCCTCAACTCCAGCACCACCGGCATCGAGGGCGCGGTGGATCTGATTGTCGCTCTGGTTCATGCCCGCACGGCCCAGGACGCGGCCATGCAGGAGGTATGAGCCCCGCACGGGGAAAAGGAGCCCCCTATCTATGAACCGACCCCTTCGTCTTCAACTCTCCGGCGAGGCCGGAAGCATGGATAACTACTGTCAGGCCCTCAGTCAGCTGGGGGCCTGTTCCTTCGCCGGCTACGCACCGGAGCCCGACCTCAGCTGCGACGGGCTGGTGCTGTGCGGCGGAGGCGATTTGGAGAGCACCCTCTTCGGCCAGGAGGACCGGGGTTCCAATCCCCCGGACCGGGTGCGGGACCGGGCGGAGCTTCGCCTCTTTGACGCCTTCTTCCGGGCGGGCAAGCCCATTCTGGGCATCTGCCGTGGGATGCAGGTCATCAATGTGGCTCTGGGGGGCGACATCATCCAGGATTTGCCCCCGGAGGTGCGCCCCTTCCACATCCCCCGTGGGAAGGAGGACCAGGTCCACCCCATCCGGGCGGCGGAGGACAGCGTTCTCGCTTCCCTCTACGGTCCGGTGTTCCCGGTGAACAGCTGGCACCACCAGGCGGTGGGGCGGCTGGGGGATGGCCTGCGGGCCATTGCCTGGGCGGAGGGCGGCTTCGCCGAGGCTCTGGAGCACCGGGACCGCCCCATTCTGGGGGTCCAGTTCCACCCCGAACGCCTGGCCCTGTACCGGCGCCCGGACCGGGTGGACGGCGCGCCCCTGCTGGCCTACTTTCTCTCTCTGTTTCCCGGCTGACGGCCGGTCCCATTCACGTTCTGACATATCCCACCCTCAGGAGGTTTCCCGACATGTCCCCTTCCTCCCCGGTCCGCCGGCTGGCCGTTGTGCTGGCCGCCGGCTCCATTCTTCTGATTCCCCTCTCCGCCGCGGCCATCTCCCCCGCTCAAATTGCCGAGGCGGTGCCCGCCGTGGCTGCCCCCTCCCGCTGGCAGTCCCTGCGGGATCTGGCCCTGCGCTATGAGTCGCAGACCCAATCGCTGGAGCAGCTGGGCCTGGACAGCCAGGCCATAGTCCGCCTGTGGAACCGCTTCGGCGGCGACCTGTCCCAGGTGGTCAAGGAGAGCGTCCTCTCCCCCGCCTGGGCCCAGGTGCTGGCCCAGCCCAACAGCCGGAAGGAGCTGCTGGACCGGTACTCCGCCTACCTCCAGGAGCATGCTGAGCTCAGCGCCCAGGAGGTGGTCCTCCAGGTGAACATGGGGCTGGACCGCCCTTTTTACCAGGACACTGAGGTGCTGTCCCCCTCCGAAGACAGCCAGGATGCCCCGATTCTGGTGAACAAATACTACGCCCTGCCCCAGAACTACACGCCTGAGCTGGTGCCCCTGACGGGCCTGGGCTCCGGCTCCCTCACCCCCGAGGCCGCCCAGGCCTTCGCCAAAATGGCTCAGGCCGCCGAAGAGGACGGCATATCCCTGCGCAGCGTGTCCGCCTACCGCTCCTATTCCACCCAGAAGGGCCTCTACAACCGCTACATCAGTCAGTACGGCCAGCGCCTGACGGACACCTTTTCCGCCCGGGCGGGCTACTCGGAGCACCAGACCGGTCTGGCGCTGGACATCAACACCGCCAGCACCCAGGCCCACTTTGAGGACACGGCCGACTACGCCTGGCTCCAGGAGCACTGCGCCCAATACGGCTTCATCCTCCGCTATCCGGAGGGGAAGGACGACATTACCGGCTACCGCTTCGAGCCCTGGCACTACCGCTATGTGGGCACGGAGATCGCCTCTGTGTGCATGGAGCAGGGGCTGACCCTGGAGGAGTATCTGGCCCAGCAGCCCTCCGGCTGGGGGGAGGCCCCCGCTATCCTCTGGGAGGGACAGGCCCTCACGCTGAGCAGCTCTCCCCTTCGGCTGGAGGAGGACTGGTATCTTCCGGTGACGGAGACCGCCCTGGCTCTGGGCTGGACCGGAACGGAGGAGGCCGGCGCCGCCGTCCTCACCAACGGGGAGCGCCAGATTGAATGTTCCGCCGGGCAGCGCTGCCGGGTGGATGGGGTGACCCTCCGCTTTACCGACCCCGTGCTGTCCATGGGCGGCACCCTTTACCTGTCCGTCGCGGATCTGTGCTCCGCTCTGGGGCTGGAGTTCCAGGAGACGGAGGAGGGCTTTGTGCTCACCGCCTGACGGTCTCCATCTTACATATACAAAAAGGGAGCGCCCGCTTCAGCAGCGGGCGCTCCCTTTTTGCTTTTTATGGAGTTTACCGGGCCACAATCACCCGCAGCCGGCCGCCGGCGCTCTCCGCCTTGTCGTACCAGCCGGTGAGGGTAAAGCTGCCGTCCTGCACCCGGGCCAGGGTGGAGGGGTAGTAGCTGCCGTTGCGGTACTCGTAGACCGCCACCTGCTCGGAGATGGCATAGCGGGTATTCTTCGCCTCGAATTTGCCGCTGACAATGGTGCCCGTCCCGGCGGAGGTGAGGGAGGCCAGCTTCTCCGGGGCGGAGGCACTGCCCTTGATGCACACGGGGCCCTCCTGCACCGGGTAGCGGGTGGTGCTGTCGGGCATTACCACCTGGCTGCCCGCCACGTTGAGCACATAGGAGTAGTAGGTGGTAAATTCACCCGCGGGCGTCTCCCGAATTTCCTCCAGGATGCCGTAGTGGTGCATATCGCCGGTAACGTCGCTGAGAATGAGCCGCTCAATCTCGCCGGAGCTGTTGAGGGAATAGTACTTCACCATGGACCCGGACAGGCTCACGCCCGCCAGACGCTGGGGGTACACCCGCAGGCCGTAGCCGCCGCTCACGTCCAGAATCTCCGCGTAGTCCGCCAGGGTATAGCTTCCCACCTTGCTACCGTCGGCATTCACCTTCCCGGAGAGGGAGACAGAGGTCAGCCGGCGCAGGGTGACGCCTCCCGCCTCATCGGAGACGGTGACCCGCACCAGGTCCCCGGTCTTCATGCCCGTGGCGTTGTAGGGATAGCGGTAGCTCTGGCCGTCGGTGGCCAGCAGGGTGACGGTCTGGGCGGTGTAGGTGCCTCCCTTGCCGTCGGAGTAGGAGGCGTTTTCCACCGCGGTCACCACGCCCACCTTTTCGCTGTTCTGAGCCGTCACGCCCCCCACCACGGCGGCCACGCCGCCGGTGCGGCCCAGCAGCAGGGTGACGGTGTCGCCCAGGCGGTACTGGCCCAGGTTGGAGAGAGCGTAGGCGGCGGAGGCCGTCTCAATGGTGCAGGTCCGCCCGGCCACCGTCACCGAGGTGGGGCTGGCACCGGAGGGCTCCAGGGCCTGGATGGTGCCCGTCACCTTGTCGGAATAGGCCCACAGGGTGGCCATGGAGCGGTTATAGTAGAGCACGTCGTACTCCTGGATGGCGCTGGCGCTCACCGCCGCTCCATCCCGGTACACCTTGGCGGAGGACAGGGCGATGGGCAGGCTGGACTGCCAGTCGCCCTGGGCCACCACCGGTCCCTCCATGGAGGCCCCCACCAGGGCCACCAGGTCGATCTCCCCCGCCTCATTCAGGGAGTAGCCCAGGGTGGTGAGGTACACCTGGCCCTCCTTGTTCTTGGCGGTCATCAGGTTATAGAAGAGGTACATGGCGTCCAGCCGCTTCAGCTCCGTCCCGGCCTGGGCGGCAGTCACGCCCTTGTCCAGCCCAAGGCTATGGTACATGGCCAGCTGTCCCGTGGGGTAGGCTCCGGTGAGGTCGGAAGGGCCGTAGCCCAGCAGCTGCAGGACAATGGTGGCCCCCTCCGCCAGGGTGATGCGGTGGTTGGGGCGGAAGGTGCCGTCGCTGAAGCCGGAGACCAGCCCCGCCTTCACGCCGGCCTCCACATAGCCGGAGGCCCAGTGGCTCCGGGGCACGTCGGGGTAGGGAGAGGTGGCCGCCTGGCCGATTTCCCCGCCCCCCGGCAGGGCCTTTACCGCCATGGTGATAAATTCCGCCCGGGTCACCGGGCTCTCCAGGTTCAGATTGCCCCGGTCATCCCCGGCCATAATGCCCAGGGCCTGGATCACCTGGGCGGCCTCCGCCTGGGAGGGAACCGTCCCGGCCGCGGCGGCAGGCAGCACCAGGCTGGCGGTCAGGCACAGCGCCAGCAGGGCGGCAGAAAGTCGATGTCTCATAACAATATTCCTCCTGCGGGGACTGTGTCCCCTTGTTGTAGGGCGGGCTCTGTCCCGCCGCGGGAAGCCCGCACGCTGCCCCCTCGGGCAGGCACCTGCGGGCGGTCAGTCGTAGCGCAGCGCGTCAATGGGGTTGAGCTTTGCAGCCTTGTTGGCGGGCAGGTAGCCGAAGAGGATGCCGATGCCCACGGACACGCCGAAGCTGATGGCCACCGCCCCCAGGGTGGGGGTGGCGTGGAAGGAGGCCCCGCCCATCTGCGCGGACAGGGACGCACCGATGAGGGATCCCACCCCCGTGGCCAGCAGACACCCAAGGCCGATGCCCAGCAGTCCGCCGATGGCGGAGGTGGTCCCCGCCTCAATGACAAACTGGCTGCGGATGTCCCGCCGCTTGGCCCCCAGGGACTTGCGGATGCCGATCTCCCGGGTGCGCTCGGTGACCGAGACCAGCATGATATTCATAATGCCGATGCCGCCCACCAGCAGAGAGATGGCGGCGATGGCCACCAGCACGGCCATGGCCACGCCCATCATGGCGTTAATGAGGTTGGCCTGCTCCGCCATGGTGGTGGTGTAGTAGGCGTCCGGGTCCTGGAAAAAGTCCTGGAGCATCCCGTCAATGACCGTCTTGGCGGCGGCCGCGGTGTCCCCGGAGGTGCTGGTGAAGACGTAAAGGGTCACCATCCGGGAGCCCATAATCTCCATGGCGTTCTCATAGGGGAGGTAGATCTGGTCATCCACGCTTCCCTTCTCCATGCTCTCGCTCATCTGGTCCAGCACACCGATGACGGTGTAGGAGGTGCCGTTGATGGACAGCGTCTTCCCCAGGGCGTCGCCCTGGAAGGCATCCTGGGCCAGATAGGCCCCGATGACGCACACGTTCTGCCGCCGGGCCACATCCAGATAGGAGAGGAAGCGCCCCTGAGCCAGGGAGGCCCCGTCCAGGGTGGTGCCCTTGGCGCTGTTATACATGACCTCGCTGACGCCGTAGAGCTTGGTCTTGTCGTACTTGGTGTCCCCGTGGCGCAGGGTGGCGGTGAGGGAGACGTAGGGGGACACGCCGGAGAGCACGTCGGGGTGCTCCTCCACCAGGTCGTACATGGCCTGAGGGTCCAGGTTCATGGTGGTGCCGTCTCCCCGGCCCCAGACATAGGTCTGGATGAGGTTGATGCCCAGCTTATCCACCTGCTCGTTGATCATCCCCTGCACTCCGTTTCCCAGGGCCAGGATGATGATGACCGCCGCCACGCCGATGATAATGCCCAGCATGGTCAGAAGGGATCGCATCTTGCTGGTAGTCAGCGATTTCAGGGCCAGCCGGAAGGATTGGGTAAAGTTCATACCGCCGCCCCCTCTCCGGCCTCCGGGAGCTCCTCCCCGGGCTGGACCACCGCCCGGGGGTCGTGGGCATCCCCGTCATAGATGATTTTCCCGTCCTGGAGGCGGATAATCCGGTCGGCCTTCACGGCGATGGAGTTGTCGTGGGTGATGAGGACCACCGTGTCCCCCTCCCGGTTGAGCTTTTTGAGAAAGCCCAGCACCTCCCGGCCGGTGCGGGAGTCCAGGGCGCCGGTGGGCTCGTCGGCCAGGATGACCGAGGGGTTGCCCGCCAGGGCCCGGGCGATGGATACCCGCTGCTGCTGGCCGCCGGAGAGCTGGCTGGGCAGGTGCCGCTTCTTCTCCGCCAGTCCCACCCGCGCCAGAGCCTCCTCCGCCCGTCGGCGGCGCTCCCCGGCGGGCACCCCGGCGTACAGCAGGGGCAGCTCCACATTCTCCAGCACGTCCAGCTTGGGAATGAGGTTATACTGCTGGAAGATAAAGCCCAGCATCTTGTTGCGGATCTCCGCCTGCTGGTCGTCGTCCATGGTGGACACGTCCACGCCCCCCAGGTGATAGCTGCCGCTGGTGGGCACATCCAGGCAGCCGATAATGTTCATGGCGGTGGACTTGCCCGACCCGGAGGAGCCCACAATGGCCACAAATTCCCCCTGGTCAATGGCCAGGCTCACCCCGTCCAGGGCCCGGACCGTCTCATCCCCCATGGGGTAGATCTTGTAGACGTCCCGCAGCTCAATGAGATGTTCCACCGTTTCTCAGCCTCCCGTCACCGCCACGGCGGAGGACGCTCCGCCGGTCAAGTCGTCGGAGACCTGGATGGGAACCAGCACCACGTCCCCCTCCTTCAGTCCGGAGGTAATCTCGATGTACGCCTGATCGCCCCAGCCCAGGGTTACCGCCCGGCGCTCCGCCTTGGAGAGGTCGGCCACGGTGCCGTCGGGGTTCAGGGCTCCCTCGCCGGGCACCAGCACGGTGCTGTCGCTGTTCACTGCCTCCACGGGGACGCTGAGGGCGCCCTCGGCCCGCTCCACAATGATTTTGGCCGACACGTTCATGCCGGGATTCAGGGCCCCGTACTCCTCCAGCAGGATGGTCACGGGATAGGTTGTAAAGCCGTTGGTGGTGGTGCCGTTGATGCTCATCTGGTCCACGGTGCCCAGGAAGGTCTCCCCGGGCAGGGCCTCGGCGGTGATCTCCACCTGCTGCCCCGCCTGCACCTGGCCGATGTTCAGCTCGCTGACGTTCATGGACAGCTTCAGCTTGCTCAGGTCGTAGAGCACCGCCAGAGCTCCGGTGGTGTTGCCGTCCAGCTTATCCCCCTGCTTGAAGTTCTTCTCAATGACCGTGCCCGAGATGGGGGCGGTGACAGTGTAGTTATCCAGGGCGTCCTGGGCCCGCTGGAGGGAGAGCTGGGCGTTTTCCACTGCGATGGCGGCGGTCTCCAGGGCGTTCTGGGCGCTCTCCCCGCCCAGGGTCACCAAGGCGGTACCGGCGGACACCTTGGTACCGGCGGTGACGTGGATCTGGGTCACCTCACCGCTGGTCTGAGCCACCACGGTCTGCCTGGCATTGGCGGTAAAGGTGCCGCTGCCCGCGCAGGCGATATCCCCCACCGCGGCGGTGGCGGCGGTCTCCTCCGTGAGGGCGCCGGGATTGTGGACCCGCAGGGTGACCTGGCGCACCAGGGCGCCCCCCGCCCCCACCAGGTCGGCGGAGGCCACCGACTCCACGGTGCCGTTGAGGGTCTCCCCGGTCCCGGCGATGGTTACCTGGGCGCTCTGGCCGGCGGACAGCCGCTGGGCGTCGGCGGACTGGAAGGGCAGGGTGAGGGTCATGGTGGAGGTGTCGGCAATCTCGGCGATGGGGGTGCCGGCGGACACCAGCTGGCCCTTCTGCACCTGCACCGACTGGACCACCCCGGCGGTGCCCGCGGAGGGGGTCATGCCGGAGGAGAGCTCCTCATAGCTCAGCTGGGCCTGGCGCAGGGAAAGCTGGGCCTGCTGGAGAGAGGTCTCCGCCTCCCCGGCGTCCAGCCGGTAGAGGAGATCCCCCTTCTCAATCCGGTCCCCCACCTCGAAGGGTGCCTCCAGAATCTCCCCGGTGACCAGGGCCCGCACGTCGTAGGACTCAATGGGGGTCACGGTGCCCGAGCCATCCACCGATACTGTCAGGTCCCGCACCTGGGCGGCCTCCGTCCGGTACATTCCGGCCTCCAGGGTCTGGCTGATTGACCCCAGGGGCCGCAGCACAAACCACCACACAGCCAGAGCCACAATCACCAGCAGGGCCACAACCCGCTTCCACTTCTTTCCCTTTTTGGGCAGCTTCCAAGACAGCTTTTTCTTCTCCTTGGTCTCGGTCTGCCTCTCCTGGGTTTCCACCTGCGTCGCTTCCATACCTCGTTCTCCTTATTCTGACAGCGTTCCGGGCTTCCCCCGGTCCTCCGCCCCGCCGGGGCGGCATGATCCTTTTTCTGTGTGCCCTTCATTGTACGAAGAAAAGCTTATATTCCACCTAAGAAATGTTAAAAGTTTCATTAAAAAGCACCTCCCTTTTCCCTGTGTTTCCCCACCCTACACCTTCCACCAAGGGGAAAGTCAAGGGAAAATTGCGCAAAAAATCCGGCCGGAACCATTGGTTCCGGCCGGATTTCCAGTTTATTGTTCTCATTCAGTGTTTCAGACAGCTCAGGATGGCCTGGACCACGCCGCCCTGGGCGTTGGTGTCCACCACCCGCTGGGCGGCCGCTCGCACATGCTCCGGGGCGTTGCCCATGGCGATGGGCAGACCCGCCGCCTCCAGCATGGGCAGGTCGTTCTCGCTGTCCCCCACGGCGGCACACTGCTCCAGGGGGATACCGTACATCAGGGCGATGAGGGCCAGGGTGCTCCCCTTGTTTACCCCCCTGGGGATGACCTCAAAGTCGGTGGGCGTGGAGGTGGTGAGCTCCACCTTCTCCAGCCCCTCCAGCTCCGCCCGGGGGCAGGGACCCCAGTCCCCGTGGATCTTGGTCACGGGCATGTTCCGTTCCTTCATGTAGGCCAGGGGATCCTCCGTCACAATGGCCTCTGTATGGAACTGCGGGTAGGGGTAAGTGCGCAGCAGAGACTCCTTGGAGAAGGGGTCCAACACCACCTGGTTGCCGGAGAAAATGGTAATCTCCAGCCCCCGGCCCAGGCAGATTTCCAGGGCGCGGGAGCCCCAGGGCTCGGGGATGTCCCAGCGGCGCAGCTCCGCTCCCGTTTGGGCGTCCCCCAGCAGGGCGCCGCCCAGGCAGGAGACCAAGTTATCACAGCCCGCCTTCCGGGCAAAGTACCCGGCCTCCGTCATGGGGCGGCCGGTGTTCAGCACCACCCGCAGCCCAGCCTCCCGGGCCCGGGCGATGGCCCCGGCCGCGCCGGGGGTCAGGTCTCCGTCCGGCCCCAGCAGGGTGCCGTCCAGGTCCAGAGAAATCAGTTTGATCACAGCATCGTACCTCACACGGTCAGTTTTTTCACAGCAGCAGGCTGCCCACCTGGTAGACCAGCAGGGACATCACATAGGCGCAGCCCAGCTGCCAGGCGATGGAGAAGAAGGCCCACTTGGGGCTGCCCATCTCCTTGAACAGAGTGGACACAGCGGCCACGCAGGGCACATACAGCAGGATGAACACCAGCATGGCAAAGGCGGACAGGGGGGTAAACCCGGTCATAGCAGCGGCCACCACACCGCCGGCGGCGGTGATGGAGAAGCCGTAGAACATGGACAGGGAGGAGACCACCATCTCCTTGGCGATAAGGCCGGTGAGCAGCGCCACCGCCGCCTGCCAGTAGCCGAAGCCGCAGGGGGCAAAGATGGGTGCAATGGCCGAGCCCAGGGCGCCCAGCATGCTCTGGGAGGCGTCCTCCACCATATGGAGGGAGAAGTCGAAGGTCTGCAGAAGCCACAGCAGCACGGACATGAGCAGAATGAGGGTGCCGGCCTTGATGAGGAAGCCCTTCACCTTCTGCCACACGTGGGTCATGATGTTCCCCAGGGAGGGCAGGCGGTAGGGGGGCAGCTCCAGCACGAAGGGAGCGGGCTCCCCGGCAAAGAGGGTGTGCTTGAAGAAGAGACCGGACAGAATGCCCACCGCCATACCGATGACGTACAGGCCGAAGACCACCAGCCCCGCCCAGGCTCCAAAGAAGGCGGAGGCCAGAAGGCCGTACACCGGCAGCTTGGCCGAGCAGGACATGAAGGGGACCAGCAGAATGGTCATGCGCCGGTCTTTCTCATTTTCCATGGTGCGGGCGCCCATGATGGCGGGCACCGAGCAGCCAAAGCCCATAAGCATGGGGATGAAGGCCTTGCCGGAGAGGCCGAACCGCCGCAGCAGCCGGTCCATAATGAAGGCGGCCCGGGACATGTAGCCCGAGTCCTCCAGAAAGCTGAGGAAGAAGAACAGCAGGGCAATCTGGGGCAGGAAGGTGAGAACGCCGCCCACGCCGCCGATGATGCCGTCCCGCAGCAGGGACACCAGCACTGCCGAGGCCCCCGCCCCGGTGAGGGCGTCTCCCAGCCAGCCGCCGAAGGTCTCGATGGCCGCGCCCACCAGGTCGGACAGCCAGGCGCCGAAGGGGCCGAAGGTGATGGCAAACATCACCAGCATGGTGCACAGGAACAGGGGGATGGCCAGCAGGCGGTGGGTCACCACCCGGTCAATTTTCTCCGTGAGGGTGGGCTCATCCGCCCCCTTGCCCCGGGTGACGGAGGCAGAGACCACCCGCTCAATGTACTGGTAGCGGCTGTCGGCGATGAGGGTCTCCCGGTCGCCCAGGTCGCTGGAGCTCTCGTACTCGGTAATAATGCCCTCCAGCTTCTCCTCCACCTGGGGGGGCAGCTTCAGGGCCTTGGCCACAATGTCGTCCCCCTCCAGCAGCTTGATGGAGGCCCAGTGGGCGGGGAGGTGGGCGGCGTAGGCGTAGTCGTGGATGAGGGCGCCCATGCGGTGGTGGATGTCGTGGGTGTAGCTGTCATAGAGGTTGTCGGGCTCCACGGTGCAGCCCAGGTGCATCTGGCGGTGGGCGGTGTGGAGCAGCTCCTCCAGCCCCTCCCCCGTTTTGGCTGTAATGGGCACCACGGGAATTCCCAGCCCCTTGGCCAGCCGCTGCACGTCAATCTTGTCTCCCCGCTTGGCCACCTCGTCCATGAAGTTCAGGGCCACCACCATGGGCCGCTCCAGCTCCAGCAGCTGCACCGTCAGGTAGAGGTTTCGCTCCAGGTTGGTGGCGTCCACGATGTCAATGACGCAGTCGGGCTCCTCCTCAATGACGAAGTCCCGGGTGACAATCTCCTCCATGGAGTAGGGGGACAGGGAGTAGATGCCCGGCAGGTCCACCACCGTGAAGCTCTTGTCCCCCAGATGAGCGGTACCCTCCTTCTTCTCCACGGTGACCCCCGGCCAGTTGCCCACATACTGGTTGGACCCGGTGAGGGCGTTGAAGAGGGTGGTCTTGCCGCAGTTGGGGTTGCCTGCCAGGGCAATGCGCATGGGCCGGCGGTCGTGGGCAGCGGCATCATAGCCGCTGCTGTGCTCGTTGAGCTCGTGCTCGTGGTCCTGAATCTGCCGGCGCAGCACCTCCGGGTCGGCGGGGTGTGTCACCGCGCCCCGGCCCTTGCCGCTCCGTGCCAGCTGGACAGGCCCCATCTCAATCTGCAGGGCGTCCGCGCGGCGCAGAGACAGCTCGTAGCCCCGCAGGCTTACCTCCAGGGGATCGCCCAGCGGGGCAATCTTGGTCACCTTGACCTCCGTCCCCGGCGTCAGCCCCATATCCACCAGCCGGCGCTTTACCGCCCCCGACTGGTTGCCTACTGCCAGAATGGTGCCGCTTTGGCCCGGCTGCAGGTCGTTGAGGGTCCGCTTTGTTCCGTCTGTATGCGCCATCCCTCACTCGCTCCCTTTCCTCTTTATATTCCCACTTATTGTAATCGCCGCCCCCGTCTTTTTCAAGAGGTTTGCCCCCTGGGGCTTTCTGGTTCGGGTGAGAAAACCGTCTTCCCCGTGCAGTTTCCTTTGTAGGTTTTGCACACAGAACAAAAAGGGAGCGCCCACAATGGGCGCTCCCTTTTTCTATTCGTGTAGCTTAGGCCAGAGCGGCGGTGATGATGGCCATGGAATAAGCTCCCACAGCGGCTTGCGCCCCTGTGGGGTCCCGCTTTTTAAATCCCTCGGGCGAAATAAATTCGCCCTTCGGAAATTCTCCGCTTTGCTCCGAATTTACGGCGCACAGCGCCGCCCCATCTTTCGATGGGGTTGGAGGCCTATCCCATGGCCATAAAAAAGGGAGCGTCCCACGGACACTCCCTTTCTCATGTTCAGTTCTCTCAGGCCAGGGCGGCGGTGATGATGGCCATGGAATAGCTCCCACAGCGGCTTGCGCCCCTGTGGGGTCCCGCTTTTTAAATCCCTCGGGCGAAATGAATTCGCCCTTCGGAAATTCTCCGCTCCGCTCCGAATTTACGGCGCACAGCGCCGCCCCATCTTTCGATGGGGTTGGAGGTCTATCCCATGGCTATAAAAAAGGGAGCGTCCCACGGACACTCCCTTTCTCATGTTTACTTCTCTCAGGCCAGGGCAGCGGTGATGATGGCCATGGAATAGACCTCCATGGCGTTGCAGCCGCGGGAGAGGTCGTTGATGGGGGCGTTCAGGCCCAGCAGGATGGGGCCGTAGGCCTCGAAGGAGCCCAGACGCTGGGCGATCTTGTATCCGATGTTGCCGGCGTTGATGTCGGGGAAAATAAAGGTGTTGGCGTAGCCGGCCACCTTGGAGCCGGGGCACTTGGTCTTGGCCACACGGGGAGACACGGCGGCGTCAAACTGCAGCTCGCCATCGATGGGCACATTGGGCATAGCCAGCTTGGCCTTCTCGGCGGCGTTGCGCATCTTGTCCACGTCCTCGCCCTTGCCGGAGCCGAAGGTGGAGTAGCTCAGGAAGGCCACCTTGGGGTCCACGCCGAAGATCTTGGCGCAGGAGACGGTCTCGGAGGCGATCTCCACCAGCTCGTCCTCGGTGGGCTTGATGTTGATGGCGCAGTCGGCCATGGCCAGCACGTCGTTGTCGCCGGTGGCGGAAGGACGAACCAGAATGAAGCAGGAGGAGACGATGGAGTTGCCGGGCTTGGTCTTCACCAGCTGCAGAGCGGGACGGACGGTGTCGGCGGTGGAGTAGGTGGCGCCGCCCAGCAGAGCGTCAGCCTTGCCCATGGCCACCAGCATGGTGCCGAAGTAGTTGCTCTTCTTCAGCGCGGCGCGGCAGTCCTCCTCGGTCATCTTGCCCTTGCGCAGCTCCACCATGCGGGCCACCATGGCATCCATTTCCTCATAGTTCTCGGGGTCGATGATGATAGCGCCGCGGATGTTAAAGCCGGCGTCCTCAGCGGCGGCCTGGATCTCAGCCTCGTTGCCCACCAGGATGGGGGTCAGGAAGGTTCCGGACAGCAGACGGGCGGAAGCCTCCAGAATGCGGGGGTCGGTGCCCTCGGTAAAGACAATCTTACGGGGATGAGCTTTCAGAATTTCAATCAGCTTCTTAAACATACAGCGTTCCTCCAGATACAAAATCAGCGCGTTTCCGCGGGCTGTTCACGGTGACTATGGTAGCATTTTCCCCTGGAAATTTCAAGAGTACTCATCCTGATTTCCCCAGCTCTTCTCACAAATTTTTCTGGAAAAAGGAATAAGGATTTTTTCTGTTTCCTCTTTACGTTTCGTATTGGTTTCAGTTATACTTTACGTTGTGTATTGTTTTGTTTGAGGTGACGATTTGTGAATTCAGAATTTTCCCGCACCCTGTCCCTGCTGCGCCGTGAGAAAAAGGTGAGCCAGCGCGCCGCCGCCGCGGAGCTGGGCATCTCTCAGGCTCTGCTCAGCCACTATGAAAACGGCATCCGGGAGCCCGGCCTCTCCTTCGTGGTAAAGGCCTGCGACTATTACGGCGTGTCCGCCGACTTTCTGCTGGGCCGCACCCTCAGCCGGGACGGCACCACCATCGCCCCCGAGGAGCTGTACGATTTGAGCCAGGAGAAGGACAACTCCCTGAAGGGCAGCGTGCTGGCCATGCTGAGCAAAAAGCTGCTGGTCAATTCCATCGGTCTTCTCTTCGATCTGCTGGCCAAGACGGGCAGCCGGGAGGCCATCAAGGCAGCCTCCGACTACCTGTCCACCGCCGTCTACAAGATGTACCGCCGCCTGTACCAGGCCAATCCCGACAACAACCCCGCCTTCTTCTCCGTCCCCCGCAGCCACTTTGAGGCCGGCCTGCCTGAGGCGGACATGCGCTGCTCCGAGGCGGAGCTGATGGATGCCCTGGCCGCCCACGTGAAGGCCAAGGGCAATCTGCCCGGGATGACCAATGACGATCTGGCCCAGAATTACCCCGGACTCTACCAGTCCCTGCTCCAGATTGTCCACAACACCGGCGAGCGGGTCAACGGCATCACCGCCGCCCGCAAGAGCAAGTAAAGACTGGTTTTTCTCCCCGAAGCGCCTCTTTCCGGGCGTTTGCCGGGGTTATTCCCTATCGGAGGTTTTTCGCCTATGACCTCGTCCTCCCAAGCTTCATATTCTTCGCTTCCCCCTGGCGGGGAAAGCTCACTCATTCCGCTGCTCGTCCCTATCCCCTCTGTCCCTTTGGGACATCTCCCCTTGATAAGGGGCGTCGGCCTCTCCAAATCGGACCCGCTGTCGCTGGGCTCCGATTTGGTTTGATTCCTTTCCGGAGGTTTTTCGCCTATGACTGATCAGACTAAAATTCGCAACTTTTCCATTATCGCCCACATTGACCACGGCAAGTCCACGCTGTCCGACCGGCTCATTGAGCTGTGCAACGCGGTGCCCCAGCGGGAGATGGAGTCCCAGCTGCTGGACAACATGGACCTGGAGCGTGAGCGCGGCATCACCATCAAGGCCCGTGCCGTCCGTCTGGACTACAAGGCCCAGGACGGCAGCACCTACGCCCTGAACCTCATTGACACCCCGGGCCACGTGGACTTCAACTATGAGGTCTCCCGCTCTCTGGCCGCCTGCGAAGGTGCGGTGCTCATTGTGGATGCCTCCCAGGGCATTGAGGCCCAGACCCTGGCCAACACCTACCTGGCTATGGAGCACGACCTGGAGATCCTGCCCGTGGTCAACAAAATCGACCTGCCCGCCGCCGATCCCCAGCGGGTAAAGGATGAGATTGAAAACATTCTGGCCCTGCCCGCCCAGGACGCCCCGGAGATTTCCGCCAAGCAGGGCATCAACATCCCCGCCGTGCTGGAGGACATCGTCCAGAACATCCCCGCCCCCACCGGCGACCCCAACGCCCCCCTGAAGGCCCTGATCTTCGACAGCCAGTATGACCCCTACGTGGGCGTCATCGTCTACTTCCGGGTAATGGAGGGTACACTGAAAAAGGGCATGCAGGTGAAGATGATGGCCTCGGGCGCCACCTACCAGGTGCTGGACTGCGGCTATCTGCGCCCCCTGGGCATGGATTCCTGCGACGCCCTGGAGGCCGGCGAGGTAGGCTGGTTCACCGCCTCCATCAAGAATGTGAAGGACACTCGGGTGGGTGACACTATCACCGGCGCGGAGGCCCCCGCCGCCGAGGCCCTCCCTGGCTACCGCCCCGCCCAGCCCATGGTCTACTGCGGCATCTACACCGAGGACGGCTCCAAGTACCCCGACCTGCGGGACGCTCTGGAGAAGCTGCAGCTCAATGACGCCTCCCTCTCCTTTGAGCCCGAGTCCTCCGTGGCCCTGGGCTTCGGCTTCCGCTGCGGCTTCCTTGGCATGCTCCATATGGAGATTATCCAGGAGCGGCTGGAGCGTGAGTTCGATCTGGACCTGGTAACCACATTACCCTCGGTAATTTATGAGGTAACCAAAACAGATGGGACTGTGGTTCGGGTGGATAACCCCCACAACTACCCCGATCCCGGCTCCATCTCCGAGGCCCGGGAGCCCTTCGCCAAGGTATCCATCATCTCGCCCCCCGACTACGTGGGCAACATCATGCCCATGTGCCAGGAGCGCCGTGGCGTCTTTAAGGACATGCAGTACCTGGACACCAACCTGGTGGAGCTCCACTACTCCATGCCCATCGGCGAGATTATCTACGACTTCTTCGACGCCCTGAAGGCCCGCACCAAGGGCTACGCCTCGCTGGACTACGAGCTGGAGGGCTACCAGCCCAGCAACCTGGTGAAGGTGGACCTGCTGCTGAACGGCGACCAGGTGGACGCCCTCAGCTTCATCGTCCACAAGGACAAGGCCTACGCCCGGGCCCGGAAAATCTGCGAGAAGCTGAAGGAGAACATCCCCCGCCAGCTCTTTGAGGTGCCCGTTCAGGCGGCCATCGGCGGCAAGATTATCGCCCGCGAGACGGTGAAGGCCATGCGCAAGGACGTGCTGGCCAAGTGCTACGGCGGCGATATTACCCGGAAGAAGAAGCTGCTGGAGAAGCAGAAGGAAGGCAAGAAGAAAATGCGTACTCTGGGCACTGTGCAGCTGCCCACCGAGGCGTTTATGGCCGTCCTTAAACTGGACGAGGAATAACGAAAATAGGAAGTCCCGGACTGACGGCAGTCCGGGACTTTTTATTTGCGGAGTTTGGTTCCATGCTGTTCTTGGGAGCTCAAATTTACTTTCAGGATCTGACGGATCTGGGCAGGAATGGAGCGCAGCTCTTCCTGTGCCTGTTGTTGCAGGGCTTGGTACAATTCCAGCGGAAGTGTAACCTGCACCCGTTTTGTTTCGGTGTCTTTTTTCATAAATTAGTCACCTCTCTTTATTCTAACCTGTTTTAGGTTAAAATGGAATACCCTGTTTTAGGTTAATTCATACTGAAACAGGGTGATTGTATGTATCACAGAATCCGGGATCTTCGCGAAGACCTTGAACTGTCTCAGACCGAATTAGCCAAACAGCTTGGAATGTCACAGACCGGATACTCCAAATATGAAACTGGCGAAAATGATATTCCAACTTCTATTCTCATCCAACTGGCCCACTTGCACCACACCAGCGTGGACTACCTATTGGGGCTCACTGACGTGCGGGAGCCTTATCCCAGGAAGTAAAGGAGTATTTCGCCTCCGGGCGAGTGACTTTCTGTGCGGACAGAAAGTCACCAAAGAACCGTCAAAGGGGAGAGGGATTTCGAGTACCCTACCCCCTTTGTCCCTTCGGGACATTTCCCCCTGATAGGGGGAATCGGCCTCTCCCCTTTGAAATCCCCTCTCCTTGAAACGACCAACACAGGGGGGACTGCGGTCCCCCCTATTGGATGTACCCCCCGGGGGTTGGCGGTAACCTGAAAACTTCCTCGCCGGAATATGCCTGCGGTCGACGAAGCCGCCAGAGGGTGCGGACCTGGAGCAGATGCGTGTTCACGGTAGTCTTACATATTGGGAACAATCCCCGGAGGCGGAGCGACCACCGAACCGCCCCGCGAGGGCAGAGCATTAGGCGCGATTGCTCTTGTAGGAGAACAAGCCTGTTCAATCAACATGGAGCGGCAGCACCCGCAAGGGGTACGCCGCATCCGTAAGGCGGCAAAGCCGCCAACGGCTGCGCAGCGGGCGGCGCAAGGGACGGTATCCTGGCCTTTGCCCGCGCCGGATGGATACAACCTCGCCCCTTGGTGGCTCCCCCGTATAAAAAACGGGGGGTCCGGGGGAGGCGGCATAAAAACACGGAGTGTTTTTCGAGACGCCGTTCCCCGGCGGCGTTTTGCCTACTTTGCCGACGCGAGCAAAGTAGGTCGCCCAGCAGGGCGAAACCATCTCCATCCCCGCCCGAAGGCGAAATCCCCATAACCCTTTTGCAGACGGTTAAAGCGGGCGGATAATATCCGCCCCTACGGAAGCAGAATGCCAGATACGGCGGGCGGATGCTATCCGCCCCCACCCCAAAAAGGAAAACTGCCCGCAGCGGGCGGCCGCAGGCCGCCCCTACGCAAAAAAAGGAAAGCCCAAAGGCGAGGGAGAAGGTTCCTTTTGCCCAATCCTTTCCTTACGGGCGCAGAGGCGAAGCGCAGCTTCGCAGGAAGTTCTTTGCCAAGCTTTCTTTCAAGAAAGCGGGGGCCTCTACGGAGAAAAGATAAAAAAATCGGGACGCTGGGGGGCGTCCCGATTTTGTTTCGTCGTATTCGTTTGGAAAATTACTTGGCGTATTCGATGGCCTTGGTCTCCCGCAGCAGATGCACCTTGATCTGACCGGGATACTCCAGCTCGTCCTCGATCTTCTTGGCAATGTCCCGGGCCAGCAGGACCATCTGATCCTCACTGATGACCTCGGGCTTGACCATGATCCGCACCTCGCGGCCGGCCTGGATGGCGAAGGACTTCTCCACGCCCTCGAAGGAGGAGGTGATCTCCTCCAGCATCTCCAGCCGCTTGATATAATTCTCCAGGTTCTCCCGCCGGGCACCGGGCCGGGCGGCAGAGATGGCGTCGGCCGCCTGCACCAGGCAGGCCACAATGGTTCTGGGCTCCACGTCGTTGTGGTGGGCCTGGATGGCGTGAATGACGCCCTCGCTCTCCCGGTACTTCCGGGCCAGCTCCACGCCGATCTGGACGTGGGAGCCCTCCACCTCGTGGTCGATGGCCTTGCCCAGGTCGTGCAGCAGACCGGCACGCTTGGCCTCCGCCACATTGGCGCCAATCTCGGCGGCCAGCAGGCCGGCCACATGGGACACCTCGATGGAGTGGTTGAGCACGTTCTGTCCGTAGCTGGTGCGGTAGCGCATCCGGCCCAGCAGCTTCACAAGCTCCGGGTGCAGGCCGTGGACGTTGGTCTCGAAGATAGCGCGCTCGCCCTCGGACTTGATGACGGCGTCCACCTCGCGCTTGGCCTTCTCCACCATTTCCTCGATGCGGGCGGGGTGGATGCGGCCGTCCAGAATGAGCTTCTCCAGAGCCAGCCGGGCGATCTCCCGGCGGACGGGGTCAAAGCAGGAGACGGTAATGGCCTCGGGCGTGTCATCGATGATGAGATCCACGCCGGTCATGGTCTCCAGGGTCCGGATGTTCCGGCCCTCGCGGCCGATGATGCGGCCCTTCATTTCGTCGTTGGGCAGGGGCACCACGCTGACGGTGGCCTCCGCCACGTGGTCGGCGGCGCAGCGCTGGATGGCCAGAGAGATGATCTCCCGCGCCTTGGTGTCCGCCTCGTCCTTCAAGCGGGCCTCGATCTCCTTGATCTTCATGGCCGACTCGTGGGTGACGTCCTCCTCCAGCTGCTGCAGGAGGTAGTTCTTGGCCTCCTCGGCGGTGAAGCCGGAGATTCGCTCCAGCATCTCCAGCTGGCTCTTCTTCACCTGCTCGGCCTCGGCCTGGGTGGCCTCCAGCTTGTTCAGGCGGTTGGCCAGCTGCTCTTCCTTCTTCTCAATATTCTCGGTCTTGCGGTCCAGGTTCTCTTCTTTCTGCTGGAGACGGCGCTCCTGCTTCTGAAGATCGCTCCGGCGCTCTTTTTCTTCCTTTTCGTACTCGTTGCGGGCCTTCAGGATCTCCTCCTTGGCCTCCACCAGCGCCTCACGCTTCTTGCTCTCGGCGCTCTTGTAGGCCTCATTGACGATGCGCTTGGCCTCCTCCTCGGCGGAGCCGATCTGCTGCTCGGCAGACTGCTTGCGCCGCTGGATGCCCAGCGGGATACCCACCGCCACACCGACCACGATACCAATGATCGCTGCGATGACATAGGGTAGCATTTGGTTTTTTACACCTCCAAAATTCATTGAAAGGCTGCGGCGGACCGCCGCAGCGCCCATGCCTGGGGCACGGTTCGCCCCTCATGGGACTTGCACATAAAATGAGCCGCAAGGCACGCCCGGATTTTACCCTCCGGCGCCCTTGCGACAACTGAAAAACATCCCCCGGGTTTTTCATATTTGTCCTGTTCATTATTGTAAAGGCCGCTCGCTTTTCTGTCAAGATTTATTCACATTTCCCAAGGAAGATTTTCCAGCATTTTCCTCGTTTTTCCAGGTCTTTTCTCCCGCCCCTCTGTGCGTTCTGCCTATTGGATCCCGCCCTCTCTTCCGCTGGTTTCCCTGTGTTTTGGACCACTTTCGGACCAATAAAGGGCCCATAACAGCAAAAAACCGGGGCGGCTTTCGCCGCCCCGGCCGGTTTTTGTTCTTATTCCGTCTTGGGCAGGGAATCGTCCTCCCGGATCCAATCCTCCACATGCACCACGGCGTAATCCGTCTCCGTATTGCGGATAACCACCCGGTCAATGCCCGCGTTGATGATGAGCCGCCGGCACATGGAACAGGAGGTGGCGTCGTGGAGCAGCTCCCCGTTTTTGGCCTCCCGGCCCGCCAGATACAGGGTGGCGCCCAGGGTGTCCCGCCGGGCGGCGGAGATGATGGCGTTCATCTCGGCGTGGACGGACCGGCACAGCTCATACCGCTCGCCGGAGGGAATGTTCATGGCCTCCCGGGTGCAGTAGCCCAAATCCAGGCAGTTTTTCCGCCCTCTGGGCGCGCCGTTATAGCCGGTGGAGACAATCTCGTCATTCTTTACGATGATGGCTCCGTAGCACCGGCGCAGGCAGGTGGAGCGCTCCAGAACCGTCTCGGCAATATCCAGATAGTAGTTTTCCTTGTCAATGCGCTTCATTGCGCCGGCCTCCTCTCAGGTATAAGGTCGCCTTTCAGTATACCTTATTTCGCCTCCCGGCACAAGCGGTATTGTCAAAAAGTTACACTCTTTTCCCCGAAATGAAGGTCTGTTTCCCTGCATACCCGGTCGAATTTACACTTTGTTTACGAATGACTTCTTGACGATCCCCCCTGGACGCGCTATCATTATACTATCGTATTTGGCAGGCGAAAACGCCTGCCATCCTTTCTCTTTCTAAGGGGGCGCTCCTATGATCCGCAACGCCATCCAGCGCTTTATGTATGGCCGGTACGGCACTGATCCTCTCAACTTATTTCTCCTGGTGCTCTATGTTCTCGCCTATTTTCTGTTTGCTGTGACCCGGTTTGCACCCTTATACTGGGTCAGCCTGGTCTTGATTTTTATCTGCCTGTTTCGCCTGCTCTCCCGGAATATCCCCCGCCGCCGGGCGGAAAACGCCAAGTTTTTGCAGCTGACCACCCCCGCCGTGCGGTGGTTTCGTCTGCGGCGCACCATTCACCGGGATAAGGAACACCGCTATTTCAAGTGTCCCAACTGCGGCCAGCAGCTGCGGGTGCCCCGGGGCAAGGGCCGCATCACGGTGACCTGCCGGGGCTGCGGCGCTACCTTCCAGGAAAAAAGCTGAAGGTCCATATTTCCTCCCTCCCGCCGGAGGGGGGATTTTTTCTGCTTTGTGGGAACCTTTCCCTGTTTTTTTCGTCTTGCCTTTATAGAGCATTCCCTTTCTGGAGGCGATTGACGTGAACAAGCGGAGGATCGGTCTGACGGTGGCCGTCTGTATGCTGGTGACGGCCCTGGCAGCCGGCGCCGCCATTGCCCGGGTGGGCAGCCCGCTCACCGGACGGTTTTTGCTGGGGGACCAGGACACCCCCATCCTCATTGACTCCTCCGGCACCCCCATTATCCTCACAGACCGCACCGGCTCCGACCTGTTCGACGGGCTGTCCAACGGGGACCGGATTCTGGTCTTTCTCTCCCCGGTCGCCGAGACCTACCCGGCCCGGGCGGGCGCCTACTTCTGTCTGCGTCTGAGCAGCGGCGCCCCGGAGGATCTGCCTCAGCAGTCCCTGCAGACCCTGGCGGAGCTGGGGTGGCTCACCCTGCCCCTCCCCACCCAATCCAACGTATTCTCCCAAGCCGCCGCCTGAGGCGGCTGTTTTTTTGCCCGTTTCCCTTGTCTCCGGCCCCATTTCGTGCTATGATTCAAAAATAGACGATATCGTCTACTTTTGAAAGGAGCGCATGATCATGGTCGTTCAACCCCTCCAGCTGCTGCTGTCCATGGCGGTAGCCTGGTGCTTTGGAAAATTGGCCGGTGCCATCCGGCTGCCCCCCATCCTGGGGTGGCTGGTGGCCGGCATGGTGCTGGGTCCCCATCTGCTCAATGTATTCAGCCAGCCGCTGATGGACTCCCTCTGGTACACGACGCTGGAGCACATTCTGGAGTGTACGCTGGGTCTGATGATCGGCACGGAGCTGCTGTGGAACAAGCTCAAGCGGGCAGGCCGGCAGATTTTTGTCACCACAATCACCGAGTCACTGGGGACCTTTCTGGTGGTCAGCGCCGTCTTTGCCCTGGTCTTCTGGATGCAGGGAGAGCCCATCTACCTGGCCTTCCTGCTGGGAGGCATCTCCCTGGCCACTGCCCCCGCCCCCTCTCTGTCCATCGTCAGCCAGATGAAGACCGCGGGGCCGGTTACCAGCACCCTCATCCCCATGGCCGCTCTGGACGACCTGGTGGGCGCCCTGATTTTCTTCTGCGTGGTGGCCGCGGTCTCCGCCCACGTCTCCGCCCTGGCAGTGCCGGTGTGGCTCATTCTGGTGCTGGTGTTTCTGCCCATTCCCCTGGGCGGCGCCCTGGGCTATGTGACCGGCGGTATTCTCCGGCGTCTGCGCCGTCCGTGCGCCTCGGTGGCGGTGGTCTGGATCTCCATTCTGGTGACCTCCTGCGTGGGAATGGCCGCCAACCACCTGCTGGGTACGTCGGTGCTCAACTTCATGCTGCTGGGCATGGGCCTGTCCGCCGTGTTTGCCAACCGGATCGACCAGCCCGCTCTGGACGCCATCATGAAGCGGATGACCCCCGCCATCGGCCTTGCCATGATTGTGGTCATCCTCAATCTGGGCGCCCCGCTGGACTACCATCTGATTCTGGGTGCAGGCCTATACACCGCCCTCTACATCGTGGCCCGGGCGCTGGGGAAATACAGCGGCGCCTATGTGGGGGCGGCGGCCACCGGCTCCCCCCGGACGGTGCGCCGGTACCTGGGACTCACTCTGCTGCCCCACTCCGGGGTATCCCTGCTCTTTACCGGCATCGCCGTCTCCGTCCTCAGCGGACCGGATCCCCAGGGTGCCGCTCTGATCCAGGGCACCATCGCCGCGGCGGCGGTCATTAACGAAATCCTGGCCGTTCTCCTGGCCAAAAAGGGCTTTGAGTGGGCAGGGGAGCTGGGAAAACAGAAGGAGGCCTTTTCATGAAGCAGCAGGACCGCGTCGCCCGCAGCCGGGGTGAAATTCTCCAGGCCGCCCTCAACGAGTTCGGCTCCCGGGAGTATGCCGCTGTCACGGTGGATCAAATCTGCAGCCAATACCACATCTCCAAGGGGATGCTCTACCACTACTACGCCGGCAAGGACCCCCTGTTTCTGGCCTGTGTGGAGCAGGTCTTCCAGTCCCTGGCCCAGCTCTCCCTTCAGCTGGCCGACCAGTGCTCCTGCCCCGGCGCCCGCCTGTCCATCCGGTACTACTTCTCCGCCCGTGAGGCCTACTTTGCCAAGAATCCTCTGGAAAAGGGCGTCTTTGAGTCCGCCCTGCTCCATACCCCCGCCCACCTGGCCCAGGACATTCAGCGGCTGCGCGCCCCCCTGCTGCAGGCCAACCGCTGCTTCTTTGAAAAAATCCTGGCAGACGCGCCCCTGCGTCCCGGTCTGGACCGGGAGCAAACCCTGGTCTACCTGGAGGCGGTGGAGGAGAGCTTCTGGGCCATGCTGCGCCGCTGCTGCACGGCGGCTCCTCCCGGGGAAAGCCAGCCCGACCTGTGGCGGAGCCGTCTGCTGGATCTGATTTTATTTGGGGTATTTTCGGCCTGATTCCCTGCTTTTGCTCTTCCGTTTTCCCAAAACTATGTTATACTATATACTGTATTGGTATGGGCATTGCGCCCCTTTCCTGAATGATTACTGATGATGAGAGGAGTTCTCCCATGAATCCCACTTATGACGTTGCCATTCTGGGCTGCGGCGAGGCGGGCATCTTCGCCGCCTACGAGCTGACCCACCTGCGCCCCGACCTGAAGGTCCTGGCCCTGGACCAGGGGGCCGACATCTACCACCGCAGCTGCCCCATCGTGGCGGGCAAGGTGCGGGAGTGCATCCACTGTCCCGTCTGTCACACCATGTGCGGCTTCGGCGGCGCCGGGGCCTTCTCCGACGGCAAGTTCAACTTTACCACCGAGTTCGGCGGCTGGCTCACCGATTTCATGGAGCCCGGCCAGGTCATGGAGCTCATTGACTATGTGGACTCCATTAATGTGGCCCACGGAGCCACCACCCAGTGCTTCTCCACCACCACCCCCGAGGCCAAGGCTCTGGAGCGCCGGGCACTGGCCTACGACCTGCACCTCCTGCAGGCCCGGTGCAAGCACCTGGGCACCGAGAACAACCTGCGCATCCTCACCAACATCTACGAGGGACTGCAGGACAAGCTGGAGTTCCGCTTCAACACGGAGGTCACCCACATCGCCCAGGCCGACGGCGGCTACCGTCTGACCCTGGCCAAGGGGGGCGAGGTGTCCTGCAAGTGGCTCATTGCCGCCCCCGGCCGCTCCGGCGCCGAGTGGTTCGCCAACCAGTGCAAGGAGCTGGGTCTGGAGCTTCTCAACAACCAGGTGGACATCGGCGTGCGGGTGGAGCTGCCCGCCACCGTCTTTGAGCACATCACCGACGTGGTGTACGAGTCCAAGCTGGTCTACCGCACCAAGCAGTACGGCGACCAGGTGCGCACCTTCTGCATGAACCCCTACGGCCACGTGGTGGCGGAGAACGTGGAGGGCATCAACACGGTAAACGGCCACTCCTACGCCGACCCCGCCCTGCGCAGCGAGAACACCAACTTCGCCCTGCTGGTCTCCAACCGCTTCACCAAGCCCTTCAACGAGCCCTACCGCTACGGCAAGCACGTGGCCTCCCTCAGCAACATGCTGGCCGGCGGCGTGCTGGTCCAGCGCTTCGGCGACCTGGTGGGCGGCCGCCGCTCCAACGAGCACCGGATGAGCAAGTCCTTTGTCCGGCCCACCCTCACCGCCGCCATCCCCGGCGACCTGTCTCTGGCCCTGCCCAAGCGCCAGCTGGACAACATCATCGAGATGATCTACCAGCTGGACAAGATCGCCCCGGGCACCGCCAACTACGACACCCTGCTCTACGGCGCGGAGGTGAAGTTCTACTCCGCCCGCCTCCAGCTCACCCCGGAGCTGGAGACCGCCTTGCCCGGCTTCTTCGCCGCCGGCGACGGCGCCGGCGTCACCCGCGGCCTGGCCCAGGCCGGTGCTTCGGGTGTTCAGACTGCCCGCGCCATCTGCGCCCGACTGTAAGGCGCTCCCCCACCGTCAGGATTGTCCCGGACTGGGCCAGGCCGCCCTGCACACCGCCGGAGGCGGTGCCCCAAGGGCAGCCCAGCGAAGCGGGTGGCCTTGGGAAAGGAGCCGCGGCGGAATGAATGAGCCTTCGGCCACTGGCCGGAGGCGAAGGATATGCAGCCCGCGGCGACGCGCCCAGGCCGGAGCTTCCGGTGTTCAGACTGCCCGCGCCATCTGTGCCCGGCTGTAAGTAACCCACCCATTCCCGGTTTTGCAGGATACCCTGCGTCTCTCTTCCCGGCTTGTTCCGGGACCCCATTCATTTTTGGTAACCCCCTATGCAGAGCAGTGGATATGACCAAGTCCGTTATGCTCCACTCAGGTTTCCACTGTTCCCAAGGGTTGTCCACATTTTCCACACCCTTTTCCACATTGTGTTATGTTAACTATTCCCCTGCATATTCCGTTTCCCAGGTTTCCATAACCTTTGTCAAGGGGAAATATCTTACAAAAACGCGGCGGGGCGGATTTTGCAGGAACATCCGCTCCGCCTGCCCATTTTCTTCCGCTGTCAAGGAGGTTCTGCCGCCATGCCTACCCAGCCCGACACCATTGCCGCCATCTCCACGCCCCCCGGTCCCGGGGCCATCGGCATTCTCCGCCTGTCCGGTCCCCGGTCGCTGGAGATTGCCGCAAAAACCTTCCGTCCCTTGGGGCCCAAAGCTTTGACGGACCACGCGCCCCGCACGCTGGTCTACGGTGACCTGCTGGATGAGGGGGGCGAGCCCATTGACCGGTGCCTGTGTACCTTCAGCCGGGGACCCCAGAGCTACACCGGAGAGGACACGGCGGAATTTCAGTGCCACGGCTCCCCCATGGTGCTGTCCCTGGGTCTGGAGGCCCTGTTTGCCCTGGGGGCCCGCCAGGCCGGACCGGGGGAGTTCACCCGCCGTGCCTTTTTGAACGGCCAGCTGGACCTGGCCCAGGCGGAGGCAGTGGGCGACCTGCTGGAGGCCCGGGGCCGGGAGGGCGCCCGCCATGCGGCGGGCCAGCTGTCCGGTGCCCTGTCCCGGCGGATTGGGGACATTTACTCCGCCCTGGTGGACGTGATGGCCCACTTCCACGCGGTGCTAGACTACCCTGATGAGGACATCGACCCCTTCCGTCTGGAGGAGCTCTCCCACACCCTGGAGGAGCAGGAGGGGGCGCTGGACCACCTGCTGTCCACCTGCCGCCGGGGCCGCCAGGTCACCCGGGGCATCTCCTGCGCCCTGGTGGGACGGCCCAACGCGGGCAAGTCCTCCCTTCTCAACGCCCTGGCGGGCTACGACCGGGCCATTGTCACCGACATCCCCGGCACCACCCGGGACACCCTGGAGGTAAATGTGGAGCTGGGGGGCGTGCCGGTGCGCCTCATTGACACCGCCGGTCTGCGGGAGAGCGACGACCCCATTGAGCGGCTGGGCGTGGAGCGCAGCCGCAGCGCCATGGAGGAGGCGGAGCTCATCCTGGTGCTGTGGGACGGCTCGGCCCAGGTCACGGAGGAGGACGGAGACCTGCTCCAGGCGGCCCTGAAGCTGGCTCCCACCATCCTGGTGAACACCAAGAGCGACCTGCCCTCCGCCCCGATCCCCTTCCTGAACCTCAATCCCATGCCCCCGGTGGTGACCCTCAGCTCCAAGACCGGACAGGGGCTCTCTGAGCTGGAGGCGGCGGTGGCCGCCCAGTTCCCCAAGCCGGAGGACGTCCCCTACGGCCAGCTGCTCACCAACCAGCGCCAGGAGGAGGCCGCCCGCCGGGCCCGTCAGGCGGTGGCCCGGGCCCGGGAGGCCCTGGAGGCGGGAGTCACCCCCGACGCCCTGCTCACCGATGTGGAGGAGGCCCTGGCCGCTCTGGGCGAGCTCACCGGCCAGAATGTGCGGGAGGACATCGTCGCCCGCATCTTCTCCAAGTTCTGTGTGGGAAAATAAACGACAAAAACAGGCGGTCAGCCCTGGGCTGACCGCCTGTTTTTCATTTTCCCATCCCCGGTTACTCCACCAGCAGATCCAGCTTGGAGTCCTCCGGCCCAATCTTCCGAATGGGCTTGGCCGGAACCCCCGCCGCCAGCCAGCCCGCCGGAATATCCCGGGTCACCACGCTGCCCGCGCCGATTACCGCGCCCTTCCCGATGGTCACCCCGTCCAGCACCGACACATTGGCCGCCAGCCAGACGTCGTCCTCGATGTGGATTTCACTGGCAAACTCCGACATGGACACGTGCCCGTCCGGATAGCGCAGGCGAATCCGCTCGTCAGGCAGCAGGGGGTGGTTGGTGCACAGCAGACTGACGTTGGGGCCCACCATCACGTTATCTCCAATCCAGATCCTTCCATCATCCATGACCAACAGGTTGAAGTTGGCAAAAAAGTTCTCCCCGATAAAGGTGTGGCAGCCATAATTAAACTGGATGGGCCCCTGGAAATAATACTTCTGGCCAATGGCGCCGATGAACTCCCGCACCAGGGGCAGCCGCTGGGGATCGTACTCGTCCATGGTGTTGAACTGTCTGCACAGCTCGTGGGCCTTGTGTTTTTTGTCCCGCAGCTCCTGGGTCCTGGCATCAAACAGCTTCCCCGCAAAAATTTTTTCTTCTTCCCGCATCCTGTCTCACTCCCGATTCTCTTTGGTGGACCCATTGTACCACATTGACCCAGCGCCGGGAAAACTTTTTCACTCCCACAGGAACGCCACCTCGGTACCCGTATAGTACCAGGTGAGAATTTCCTCAAAGGTCTTGCCCTCCTTGGCCATGGCGTTGGCCCCGTACTGGCTCATCCCCACCCCGTGGCCGTAGCCGGTCACGTCAAAGGTGAAATTGCTCCCATCCCAGCTTACGGTAAAGGCCGCGGAACGCAGGGCAAACAGGCTCCGCACCTGGCTTCCGGTGAGGGTGACGCCCCCCAGCACCAGGGAGGACACGGTACCGCTCTCCCCATATGTCACGGTTCCGAACCACCCCGACGGGTCGCCGGACAGATCGGTCCCCGGATAGGCCGCCAGGGTGGTCTCCTTCACCTGGTCGGCGGTGAGGAGCACCTGGCTGTGGTAGTTGGGCACCTCGTCCCCCTCGGGGCTCTCCACGCTCTTTAAGTAGTCCACGCTGTTGCCCCAAACCTCCACCGCATCCACCGTTTTCCCCGGCGCGGAGGAGAAAAACAGGGCCTGGATGGGCTGCCCGCCGTAGAGGATGCCCAGGCCGTCGGTCTCGGCCACCGCCCGGTCGATCTTCTCCCCGTAGCTCTGGGCGTTGAGCCCCCACCGGGCCTCCGCCTGGCTGCGCTCCACATAGGCCTGGCAGCAGGTACTGTCGGCGCAGATGTCCGCGTCCGGATGCTTTTCTGCGGAGGTGCTCTGGAGCACGGCCGTGTAGGTCCGGGCGGCACAGGCCTGGGCCTTCAGCGCCTCCTCCTCAAAGGAGGCGGGCATCTCCGCTGCCACCACCCCCCACAGGTAGTCGGCCATGGTCATCTCCTGCACCGTGCCGTCCTCCAGCTGAAGGCGCACCACCTTCCCCTTGTCCCTGGCCCCGGTGGTCACTGCCACCCGGTCGATGGGCAGGGTGGCCTCCGGCTCCTCTTCCCCGCTCTGGTACAGCCCGTTTCCCCCCACCGTCACCACCGGCAGGAAAAACAGCACCGCCGTCAACGCCAGCGCCCAAGCCACCGTCCTTGCCATCCCGCCCGGACCGCCTGCCAAACGCCTTGTCCCTCTGCCCGCCATAAAAAAGCCGCCCCCCTTCCCTCCACTGTATGAGGAAAGGGGGGCGGCTATGTGTTCTTTTTACAGGCCCACAGAGGCAATGGCCTCCTGCATCTGCTTGGCGGAGGCGGCCAGAGCCTCCCGCTCCTGGGCAGACAGGGGGATCTCCAGCACCTCCTCCAGGCCGCCCTTGCCCACGATGGAGGGCACGCTCAGGCACAGCCCTTCCAGGCCGTACTGCCCCTCCAGCACCGCCGAAATGGGCAGCACTGCCTTCTCATCCCGGAGAATGCACTGGGCGATGCGGCCCACCGCCATGGCGATGCCGTAGTAAGTGGCGCCCTTCCGGCGGATGATCTCATAGGCGCTGTCCCGCACGCCCTGGTAGATCCGCTCCATCTCCTCATGGTCCAGCGGGTCGCCCCGCAGGTGGCAGAACTGGTCCAGGTCCACGCCGGACACGTTGGCTCCGCTCCACACGGCCAGCTCACTGTCGCCGTGTTCACCCACAATGAAGGCGTGGACGTTGCGGCTGTCCACCCCCAGCTTCTCCCCCAAAATCTGCTTGAGGCGGGCGGTGTCCAGCACCGTGCCCGAGCCGATGACCCGGTTCTTGGGGTAGCCCGACAGCTTCCAGGCGGCGTAGGTAAGCACGTCCACGGGGTTGGACACCACCAGCAGAATGCCCCCGAAGTCACGGGCGGTGATCTCCCCGATGACCCCCTTGAGAATGGCAATGTTCTTGCCGATGAGGTCCAGGCGGGTCTCTCCCGGCTTCTGGTTGGCTCCGGCGGTGATGACGATGAGGGCGCAGTCGGCAATGTCATCGTAGCCGCCGGCGGTGATCTCCATGGCCTCGGCGTAGGGCAGGCCGTCGCTCAGGTCCATGGCCTCCCCCTCCGCCTTCTCCCGGTTTACATCCACCAGCACCAGCTGGGAGAACAGCCCCTGCTGCAAAAACCGGAAGGCGATGGACGCCCCTACAAAGCCGCAGCCGATGATGGCCGCCTTTCTGGGATTTACTTTCATCTGCTTGCTCCTTTCCCGGCCGGACGCTTCCCGCCGGCCCCGTGGACTTAGTGTTTCAGTTTCCAGTGTGTTTTATCCGCAAACAAGCCCCCGTCCAACGGGCGGGGGCTCAGCTTGCTCAGCGGTATTTTACGGCTGTGCCGTAGGCAATGACCTCCGCCGCCCCCTGCATCACTGAGGACGATCCATAGCGCACATTGACGACGGCATCGGCCCCCAGGGCCTCCGCCTCGTCCACCATGCGCTTGACGGCAATCTGGCGGGCCTCGTTGAGCATCTCGGTGTAGCTCGTAATCTCGCCGCCCACCAGGGTTTTCATCCCGGCCATGAAGTCCTTTCCAAAGTTCTTGGACTGGACCACGGTCCCCTTGACCATACCCAGGGCCTCAATCTCCTTGCCGGGAATGTACTCAATATTTACCAGCAGCATCTAACTCTCCTCCTTCAATCTCCTGAAATCTTGCTCGCAGCACCAGCACAGCGGGAATCAGCAGTGCCAGAGATCCCGCCGCCAGCACCCAAAACAACGTTTTGCACCAGCCGGGCAGCCCGGGAATGGTACCCAGGGCCCAGAATCCTACCGCGCAGCACCCCTGCAGCAGAGCAAACAGGACGATGCCCCGCACCGCGTCCCGCTTCCGGGCCGCCTTCTTTTCCTCAATACTTCCGGGCTTCATCTTCCTCCCCCTTCTGCACCTCGTGCCAGCGCTGAACCAAAGCGACAATGACGCCCACCGCCACCGCCAGACACAGCAGGGCGCACAGGATAATGACTCCGGCCTCAAAGCCGCCGCCTCCGCTGCCGAAGTAGTCCCCCAGCATGGCTCCGGCGGAGAGCACCATCAGCAGCACCAGGACAATCACCGTGATGACCGCCCCCGTCAGGCCGTGGTTTTTAGTAGTTTTTCGCATCGTCCGCCTCTCCTTTCTGAATTTCCTTCACCCGCTGCCAGAGGGCGGCCAGCACCCCCAGGATGACCACCCCGGGCAGTGCCACCAGCACCACAATGAGAGGCAGGGGCGGGGCCTCCTCCGCGTCAATGGCGAAGGCCCACAGCATCAGTGCGATAAGGCCCCCCATGAGCAGCACAGTGAGCAGCGTCACCACTGCCGGGGCCACATACCGAATCCGCCGGGTGTCTCCCTCCTGGCGGTTGAGGAAGGTGGTGCCCGCCTTTTCCATGGCCTCCATCTCCTCCAGCAGCTCCCGGGCGTCCAGGCTCTCCAGGGTGCCGTCCTGGTCCTTCAGCCGGCGGCACAGCTCCATGGACTGCTCCAGATTGCGCTGCTCCCGCTCCAGGGTCACCAGGTGGCGGCGCATACAGTCCCCCAGGGTAATCCCCCCGGACTGCATCTTCCGGATTTCCTCCAGAGGGACGCCCAGCTTGCGCAGAAGCTTAATCTGCCGCAGGACGACCAGCTCCCCCTCCCCGTAGTCCCGGTAGCCGTTCTCCGTGCTCCGGCGGGGATGGAGCAGCCCCTGCTCCTCGTAAAACCGGATGTTCTTTTTGGTGATGCCCACCTGGGCCTCCACCTCGTTGATGCGCATGGGCACCACCTCCTTTCTCTTCTCTCTGACGGTATCATATACCTTCCAGTTGGGGGAAGGTCAAGCATTTTCCATCGGTTCTCCCCGATAAACCCGCCAGGCCAGCAGCGCCATCGCCGCCGCGGCCAGGGCCGCAACGACCTCGGTCACCACAATGGGGCAGCTGGCGCCGGTCACCACCGCCGCCATGTCCACCAGGGCATGGAGGGCGATGGCCGCAGGGAACCAATACCACTGTCCCCGCCGGGTGACGGCGGCGTACACCAGCACCGACAGGGCGATGTGCAGCACCACCGCTGTCAGCCGCTCAAAGCCGCTCCACAGGTAGACCCCCGCCGGTGCGGTGGTCAGCGCAGCCAGAGCCGCCTGGGTGCTCTCGGGAAGAGGGCCGGTCAGCTGTTCCACCGCCTCCAGTCCGCCACGGTTTATGGCCAGGGACAAGACAATATTGTTAACCATGGTCACCCCGGTGAGCAGCACGGCCTCAATCCCTCCGTGGCCCGCCCCGTACATCAGGGCGTCCCCCGGCCCCCGGCTCCATGTCCGTGCCGCCCAGAGGGCTACGTACCGCCCGCACTCCTCAAATATACCGGCCGCCAGTCCGCCGTACAGGGCGTACAGCCAGAGGTTTCCCGCCAGCACTCCACCCAGGGAGTTGCCCAGCACTGCCCGGTTGACGCTCCCCTCCAGCACCAGGGCAAACAGAGGAAAGATCACCGCGCCCAGCAGGAAAAACCGCCACCGGCCTCCCGTGCGCCTCCGGAACCACAGCCCCAGCCCCAGGGGCAGCACCACCGCAAACAGGGCTGTCAGAATCATAACGGCGATGGCACTCTGGCTCACCGCCCAGCGGATCTCATTCATCTCCGCTTCACTCCTTTCGCCCCAAGGCTACACCTTCCAGCGGGGAGAAAGTCAAGGCCCTGGCCGCTGTTTTTTGCCTTCCACCTGGTGGAAGGTCTCTTTTTTTACAAAAAACGCCCCGGCCGCTGACTTCGGCCGGGGCTTCTCTCACAGTTTCCGGAATTGCTCCACGTCCAGCACAAACACCGTGGCGCCGCCCACCTCCACCTTGATGGAGGTGCAGCCCATGCTCCAGCCGGGCACGCCGCCGGTGGTATAGGGAGGTGCGACCACCTCCATCTGGCTGCGCTTGGCGCAGTTCTCCCGCAGGATGTCCATGACAGCCTCCACCTTGTCATCCTCGGTGCCAATCATCAGCGTGGTATTTCCGTCCCGGAGAAAGCCGCCGGTACTGGACAGCTTGGTGACGCCGATGTGCTCCTTGTTCAGGGCGATGATGGCCTCGTTGGCATCCTTGTCCCGAATGACTGCGAAAATAAGCTTCATGCAAATCCCTCCTGTCCCGGTCCGGGCCCCGCCCGCCGGGTTTGATTGTTCCTAATTATAGCATACTTTTTCGCTCTGCCAAGTTAAATTTCTATGAATGTTCCACCGCCACTACGGTCAGCCGGCTCCCCTCTACCCGGAATTTGATGTCCAGCCCTCCGAAGCCCATGCCGTAGATCCGGGCTTCATCCTCCTGGTAGGCGGGGCGGGGGTCCTGGGCCAGCACGCCAGTGATGGCCGCCCGCTTCTCCGGCGGAATCCGCTCCAGCAGCTCCGGGGGAATGTCCACCGTCAGGGTGGCCTCCTTGGGGGTGCTGGCAAAGCCCCCCAGGGCCTGGGGCTTGCTGTCGGCGTAGGGCACGTAGGGCTTGATGTCAAAGATGGGGGTGCCGTCCAGCAAATCCGCCCCCCGTACCTTCAGAATGGGGCCCAGCTCACTGTGGAGCTCCACCCCCGCCAGGCGCACACAGCTCAGGCCGATGGGGTTGGGCCGGAAGGGCGACCGGGTAGCAAACACCCCCATACGCACGTTGCCCCCCAGCCGGGGCGGGCGCACGGTGGGGGACCACTCCGCCCGCCGGGCCTGGGAGAACTCCCAGATGAGCCACAGATGGGAAAAGCCCTCGATCCCCCGCAGGGCGTCGGGATTGCGGAACTCCGGCTCAAAGACCACCGTGGCCTCCAGCTCGTCCACCAGCCCGCTCTGCCGGGGAATGCCGAATTTCTGGGTAAAATCGCTGTGCAGGCGGGCAATCACCTGCATGGGTACTGTCTCGCTCACAGTCCCCCTCCTTTCCAAGAAAAAAACACCCTGAAACCGACGGTTTCAGGGCGTTTCTGCCGCATTTTCTTACCCTTTGCTCCAGATAGAAGGACGCGCCGGGCACATTCGGTTTCTGAGGCAAGCATACCATTCCCGCCGGGAAAGGTCAAGCCATCTCAGCTCTTGGGGGTGGCCACAATGATGCGGATGCGCCCGCCTGCGGAGCAGCCCAGGTTGTCGTACCAGCCCTGGAGGGTATAGTGTTCCACGTCAATCTCCGACAGGGTGGTGGCGTAGTAGCCGTCGCTGCCCGTGCCCCGGAGGATGACCTGCGCATCCTCGGCCAGGCGGTAGGTCTGGTTGTCCGCCGTGGCAGACAGGTCGCCGAGGCCGGTCAGCCGCACGGAGGTGAGCTGGCGCAGGCTGGTCACCTCTCCATCCTCCTGCCGGAGAACGGCCCCGCCCACGGAGACGCTGTAAATCTTGTTGCCGGTGAAGGTGCGGCTCTCTCCGTTCTGGTAGTAGGTGTAGGTACCGGAGATGGAGAAGTCGGCGGAGCTGGTCTCCTCATCGGTGATATAGACGTAGTCCAGGGTATCACCCGTGACCTCGTCCAGGATGAGGCGGTCAATGTCCCCGTTTTCATCCAGGGTGTAGTAGGCCACGTCGCTCTCAGAGAGCCGCTCCCCCGCCAGGCGGCTGGGGTAGATGCGGGCATAGCCTCCCGCGTCATCCGTGTCCAGAATCTGCACATCGGTGGCAAAGTCATAGCCCGCAAAGGAGGTTCCATCCTGGCTGACGGAGCCGGACAGGTGCTTGGAGCTTAGGGACTGGATGGAGGTCCCCGTGCCGCCCAGGGTGACGCTCACCAGGCGGCCGGCGGAGTAGGTGGTGGTACCGCTGGTGTAGAAGGTGCGGGCGGTGCCGTCGGTGCAGGCCACCTGGGTCTCCACCTGGAGGGAGGCCGAGCTGCTGGTGGCGGAGGTGGATCCCGTCTTTTCACTGGAGAGAACCAGGCCGTAGTAGGTGGTCTCCGTCTCATTGGCGTCCAGGACGTCCACCACCTCGCCGTTCATGCCCAGCAGCAGGGTGACCAGGTCGCCGGGGGCGAAGCTGCCCTGGCTGGAGCACTTGTAGACGGCGGTGGCGGTCCCCAGCTGGTAGGTGCCTCCCGCCACGGTGACCGAGGTGGGGGCGGCGGAGCTGGGCGAGACAGCGGTGAGGGTACCACTCACCCGGTCGCTGTATACCCAGACGGTATTCAGGTTGGCGTTATAGTAATAGACGTCGTAGGGCTGGACCTCGGACAGGCTGGCCGTCCCTCCGTTGCGGTAAATGGTGGCTCCGTCAGCGGAGAATGGCAGGGTGAGGGTGCCGGACTCCGCCACATAGGGGCCCTTTGTGTCGGCGGAGACCAGGGCGCTGTAATCCAGCTCCCCGTTTGTGACGGTGTAGCCCAGGGTGGTGGCGTAGACCGCGCCGGTGCTGGTCTCAGCGAGCATCAGGTTATAAAAGAGCATGACGCAGTCCTGCCGGGTGAGAGTCTGGCCCTGGGCCACATCCAGGTCGTCCAGCAGCCCCACCGACGCGGCCTTGGTCAGTTGGGCGGAGGGGTAGGCGCCCACCAGGTCAGAGGACTGATAGCCCAGCAGCTTCAAGAGGGCGGTACACCCCTCCTCCAGGGTGATGGAATTGTCCGGGCGGAAGGTCCCGTCCACAAAGCCGATCATCCACTCCTGCTCCACCGCCAGGCGGATATACTGGCTGGCCCAGTGGCTGCTTTTCACGTCCTTGAAGAGGGACACACCGGTGCCGGTGCCCACCGTGTCCTTGTAGGCGGAGGCCGCCGTCATCATGGTGACAAACTCCGCCCGAGTGACGGAGGAGGTCAAATTCAGGTTTCCGTTTTCGTCCCCGGCGAGAATGCCCAGGGCCCGGACGGTCTCCAGGGCTGTGCTCTCGCTTACCGCCCCCGCGGGGACTGTCCCCAGAGACAGCAGCAGGCACACCAGCAGCGCCAGGGCCGCGATGGAACGCTTTTTCATGGCCAAAACTCCCTTTCCATTGGTTTTCGTCCGGCGGACCCGGCGGCGTTCTGCCGCCGGGGCGCCGGTGAGTTAATCATAGTGCAGCGCGTCGATGGGGTTGAGGCGGGCGGCCTTCTTGGCGGGCAGATAGCCAAAGAGGATGCCGATGCCCACGGAGATGCCGAAGGCCAACGCCACCGCTCCCAGGGTTGGAGCCACGGTGATGCTCTCCTCCGAAATCCGGGCAATGACCGTGGTGGCCACCGCAGACAGTCCGTCCCCCAGAAGGATGCCGATAATCCCGCCCAGGGCGCTGGTGGCCGCGGCCTCGATGACAAATTGCTGCATAATATACCGCTCCTTGGCCCCCAGGGACTTGCGGATGCCGATCTCCCGGGTGCGCTCGGTGACGGACACCAGCATGATGTTCATAATGCCGATGCCGCCCACCACCAGAGAGATGGCGGCGATGCCCGCCAGCACGCCCACCAGGATGTTGATCATGCTGGTCATGGTGTCCAGCATCTCCGCCATGCTGGTGACGGTGTAGTAGCTGTCGCTTTCAAAGACCTCGTAGAGGGCGGCCTCCAGGGCGGCCACGCTCTCGTTCACATAGTCCTCATTGCGCATGGTAATGGTGTAGGAGCTGGCCTCGCCGGAGATGCGCTCGGCGGTGGTGTAGGGGAGGTACAGGCAGTCATCGCTGCCCCCCTCCTCCAGGGTGTCCCCCTGCTGGGCCAGCACCCCCACCACGGTCAGGCTCTGGCCGCCCACCCGGAGGGTCTCTCCCACGGCGTTCCCGCCGAAGTAGGCCTGGTTCAGGTAGGCGCCGATGACGCACACCTTGGACCGGGTGGCCATGTCGCTGTACTGAAGGCCCCGGCCCGAGGATACCTCCAGTCCGGCGATGGCAAAGTAGTCCTCGCTCACCCCCTGGGAGGTGGTGCTGTCCACCGTCTCAGAGCCAATCTTCACATAGCCCATCATGGGCACCGTGGGGGAGCACAGGTCCAGATACTGGCTGTTCTCCTCCACCAGCTCATACATGTCGTCCGCGTCCAGGGACCGGGTGGAGCCTCGGGACATCACCGTCACCGTCAGGGTGTTGGTGCCCAGGTCGGAGAAGCTGTCGGTGACGTACTGCTCCAGGCCGTTGCCCAGACCCACAATGACAATGACCGCCGCCACGCCGATGATGATGCCCAGCATGGTGAGCAGGGTACGCACCTTGCTGGAAACAATGTTTTTCAGGGCCAGCGCCAGGGATTCCGTCAGCTTCATAGGCTCCTCCCTCCCGCCGCCCGGGGTGTGACCACCGCCTCCGGCGCGTCGGAGGGGCCGTCGTAGACCACCTGGCCGTCCTCCAGCCGGATGATCCGCTGGGCCTGGACGGCGATGGAGTTGTCGTGGGTGATGAGCACCACGGTGTGGCCCTGGCGGTGGAGGTCCTGGAGCATCCCCAGCACCTCCCGGCCGGTGCGGGAGTCCAGGGCGCCGGTGGGCTCGTCAGCCAGAATGACCGCCGGGTGGCCCACCAGGGCCCGGGCGATGGACACCCGCTGCTGCTGGCCGCCGGAGAGCTCCATGGGCTTGTGGCGCCACTTGTCCCCCAGCCCCACCTCCTCCAGGGCGGCCCGGGCCCGCTCCCGGCGCTCCCGCTTGGACACCCCCGCATACATCAGGGGGACCTCCACGTTTTCCACCAGGTTCAGCTTGGGCAAGAGGTTATACTGTTGGAAAATAAAGCCCAGCAGCTGGTTTCGTACCTCCGCCAGCTGGTTTTTGTTCATCTGGCCCACGTCCTGCCCTTTTAGAAGATAGGTGCCCTGGGTGGGCACATCCAGGCAGCCGATGATGTTCATGCAGGTGGATTTTCCCGACCCGGAGGAGCCCACAATGGCCACAAACTCCCCCTTGTAGATCTGAAAAGAGATGTGGTCGGCGGCCACCACCGTGCTCTCCCCCATCTGGTAGTACTTGCACACCTGCTGAAATTCAATGAGAGGATTCATGGCTGTCTCACCGTCCTCCCGGGCCGCCGCCCGAGGGCATGCCGCCTCCGCCGCCGGAGGGCATCTGGCCGCCCATCATACCGCTGGGCATCTCCCCCATCATTCCCATGGCCATGCCGTTTTCGGCGGAGCTGGCCGCAATGTAGACCACGGTGTCCCCCTCCTGCAGGCCGGAGGTAATTTCAATGTAATCGTCACCGCTGACGCCGATGGTGACCTCCACGGAGTAGTAGTCGGTCCCCTCCTCGCTGTCCGCCTCCACCAGGGTGCCGTCCACCGCGCTGGGGGAGTCGGCAGTAACCAGCACGGTGTTGCCCCGCTGGAGGGCCGCCGAGGGGATGGCCAGCACGTCGGTGGCGCTGTCCAGCTGGATGACCGCATCCACGCTCATGCCGGGGAGCAGGCCGTCGGTCTCATCAATGCGGATGGTCACGGGGTAGGTGGTGGCGCTGCCGGACGAGGTGCCCGCCACGCTCACCTTGGTGACCACTCCCTCATAGGTCCGGTCCTCCACCGCGTCGGCGGTGACGGTGACCGTCTGGCCCACGGCGATGCTGGAGATGTCCAGCTCATCCACGCTGAGGGTCATGGTGAGGTAGGACAGGTCGTAGATGCTGCACAGCACCTGGTTGGCCTCGGAGGTCTCTCCGGCCTTATAGTACTTATCCACCACTGTGCCGGAGATGGGGGAGGTGATGGTGTAGTCCTCCAGGCGGTCATACTGGTTTTCCAGGGAGAGCTCCGCGTTGCGCAGGGACTCGGAGGCGTTCTGGACGGAATCCTCCAGGTCGTCGCTCTCCAGCACCACCAGCACCTGGTTCTCGGACACCCGGTCCCCCTCGGACACCCGGACGGCGGTCACGGTGCCGGAGGTCTCCGCCGTCACCGCCTCCTCCGCCTTGTAGGCAAAGGTGCCGCTGTCTGTGCTGGTCACCGAGCCCACGGCGGCGCTGGCGCTCTGGGCGGTGGACAGGGCACCGGGGTTTGTGACGTCGATGGTCACCGCGCGGACCATGATGTTGCCGGTGAGCACCGTGTCGATGCCGCTGATTTTGGAGATGGTGCCGCTGAGGGTCTCAAAGGTGGAGTCCAGGGTCACCGTGGCGCTCTGGCCCACGTAGAAGGAGGCGGCGTCGTCCGAGGGGAAGTTCACCGTCAGGCTCATGGTGCCGGAATCCCGGATGGAGGCCACCTGCTGTCCGGCGGACACCTCATCCCCCACCTCCACGTCCAGGGAGTAGACCGTCCCGGCGGCGGGGGCGGTGAGGTTCAGCTTCTCCAGGTTCTCCAGCTGATTGTTGTAATTGCGCTGGGCCTGCTGGAGGGAGATTTCCGCCTGCTCCAGGGAGGCGTCGCTGTCCGAGGAGTCAATGGTGTAGAGCACAGTGCCCTCCTCCACCTGGTCCCCCTCCTCAAAGGTATCGGTGAGGATGGTGCCCTCCACCAGAGTGGTCACCGAGTAGGAGTTGGCCGCCTCCAGGGTGCCGCTTCCGGTGATGGAGGAGGTGATGTCCATGCGGGTGACCTGGGCGGTGGTGTAGGAGGTCTCCAGGGCTGCCGCCGTCTGCTCGCCGCCCAGCAAATACATGCCTCCGCCGGCCAGCACGGCCACCACTACCACAGCGGCGATGAGCCGCCGCCATTTCCGCCCCCTGTTCCCCGGCTTTTTCGCAAAAAGTCCCGGCAGAGGGCGTTTTTCCTCCCCGGCGTCTGTCTTCCTTCGGATGTCCAGCTTCATATCCACATGCTTCCTTTCCCACGGACCTTGGTACCGCCATTTCCCGGTCATTGTACCAGCCAATTCTGAACGGTCCGGGGCCCATTTCGAAACAGTTTCGAAACAGATCCAAAACATTTTCCGCCGTCTGTCCGAGGTTTGCCCATCCGATCCAAAAACGCGCGGGGCAGCACCCCGCGCGTTTGGTTTTTTTGCTAGTTTATGCCTCCGTTGAGCCGGTAGCCCCGGCCCCACACCGTCTCAATAATCCTGGGGTTGGCCGGGTCGTCCTCAATCTTGTCCCGGATGCGCCCCACGTGGACGGTGACGGTGGCGCTGTCCCCCAGATAGTCATAGCCCCAGATGGCCTCAAAGAGCTGCTCCTTGGAAAAGACAATGTTGGGGTTCTCCGCCAGATACTTCAAAAGGGCAAACTCCCGGTTGGGCATCTTTACCTCCCGGTCCCCCTTGAACACTCGCCAGCTCTGGGGCAGGATGCGCACATCTCCCACGGTGATGGCCCCGTCGTCCTCCCCCCGGCCGCCGGTGAGCCGCTGGTAGCGGCTGAGGTGGGCCTTCACCCGGGCCACCAGCTCCGCCGGGTCAAAGGGCTTGGCCACATAGTCGTCCGCCCCAATGCCCAGACCCCGGATCTTGTCCACCGACTCCGACCGGGCGGTGACCATGAGAATGGGCACGTCCACCCGGTCCCGGATGCGGCGGCACACGTCCAGGCCGTCGCACCCCGGCAGCATGAGATCCAGCAATATGAGGTCGTACTCCCCGGTGAGGGCCAGCTCGGCCGCCTGGTTTCCGTCGTCCACCACCTTTGTCTCATAGCCGGAGAGCTCCAGGTAGTCCCGCTCCAGCATGGCGATCTCCTTGTCGTCCTCCACAATCAGCAGCTTACTCATGTTCTTCTTCCTCCTCACAGGGCAGGGCAAGCTCGATGACCAGGCCCCCGTCGTTGTTCGCCCGGACCGTGCCCCCGTGGGCCTGCACGATGTACTGCACAATATAGAGCCCCAGGCCGCTGCCCTCGCCCCCCTTGCTGCTCCGGGCGCTGTCCCCCCGCCAGAACTGCTCAAAGAGGTGGGGCAGCTGCTCCGGGGGCACCCCCCGGCCGTTGTCCGCAAAGCGCAGGCACTCCCGGTTCCCCTGCCGCCATACGGTGAGGGTGAGCACCAGCGGGCCTGCCCCGGCGTAGCGCAGGGCGTTTTCCTTCAGATTGGTGAGCACCCGGTACATCTGCTCCCGGTCCATGCGCACCGGGTGGGCGGCGGGGGCTCCCCGCAGCACCACCTTTCCCCCGCTCTCCGCCAGCTCCTCCTGGGTCTCCCGGGCAAACTGGGTCACAAACTCCCCCAGGTCGGTGGGGGTGAGCATCAGGGGCAGATTGCCCGTCTCCATGCGGGAAAAGTAGAAAAGCCGCTGGAGCAGCCGCTCCATGTCGCAGGCCTTGCGGTAGGCCACATCCAGATACTGTTCCCGCTTCTCCGGGGTGTTGGCCACCCCGTCCCGCATTCCCTTGATGTAGCCCTTCACCGAGGTGAGGGGGGTACGCAGGTCGTGGGAGATGCCGGCCACCAGATCGGTGCGGGCCTTCTCATAGCTGGCGCTCTTCTCCCGCTCCTGGCGCAGGTGCTCCTGCATGTGGTCGAAGGCGGCGCAGACGGCGGAAAACTCGTCCTGGCCCCCGTAGCCCACCGGGGTGGACAGGTCCCCCTCCTCCACCCGCCGGGCCGCCTGGGTCAGGGCGTTCACCGGGCGCATGATCCGCCGGATCTGGGTGCGGGCCAGCAGCAGGCTCAGCAGCACAATCATCCCGATGGCCACAAGGCCGCTGATGAACAGGGAGAGAATGACCGCCTCCGTCTGGGGTCTGGGACGCCCCAGCACCTCGGGCATCACCGGCTGGGGCATGGCAATGAGGGTCACGCCTCCGCACCGGCGGCCCACCATCACCAGTCCCTGGTCCTGGAGGACCAGCGTGCCCTCCTCCGGCCAGGCGGCCCGGCCGGAGAGACGGCGGTAGGCCTCCTCCTGGGCCTGGTCCAGGGAGGAGTAGAGGGGCCGCCCGTCCCGCTCCACCAGCAGCTGATAGCCCTGCCGGTCCAGCTGCTGGTCCAGCGCCCGCCAGTCCCGGTTCGTATCCGGCCACTGGCTCAGAATCTCCTGGGCCTGGGCGGAGCGGTCATCTGCCGGGGGCACCGCCCGCTCCTGGTAGAACCGGGACACCCCCTGGACCACAAGGCTGCTCACGGTCAGCAGCAGCACCAGCGACAACACCAGAGAGATCGTATAAAAAAGAAATATGCGCCGTCTCATCCCCATCACCTTCTCTTCAGTGTAAATGATACTTGTAAACGGTCCGGTATGCAAATATAAATTTTTTCGAAATTTTCGTCCCAATTCCGCCCGCTTTCCCCGCAAAAGAGGGTTGAAACCCCCTGCGCCTTCGCTTAAAATAGGGGAAGAACAAGGATGAAGGAGTGGGGCCCCCGGGCCCTCCGTAGTGTTATGCACAAGGAAATTGCGTTTTTACTGCAGGAACATTTTCTCAACTACTGTAAAGATATATTGGGGGATTCGTGGCAGGGCCACCACATCACCTATTTTCAATATGAAACCCTGTCTGAGCTTCAGCAGGTCTTTCTGGCACAGAAATCCCGGTTTGACGCCTTTCTGGTCAGCGGCGTCATCCCGCTGGCCGCCCTGCGGGAGGTGGACACGCCCCCCTACGCCGTGAAGGACCGCATCGGTCATTACCTCATCAACACCTACCGCATTCTGCTGGGCCTGCTGTTCCGGCGGAAGGACTATGACCCCGCCCGCATCGGCATTGATTTTCTGGGGGAGGACGTGTCCCTGGTCCAGGTGCTGGAGGAGGACCGGCTGCCCGAGCTGGTGGAGGAGCACAACCGCCACTTTCTGGGCATGACGGTTGCGGAGCTGGATGAGCAGGAGCGGATGCTGGTGGCCGACTACCAGCGCCGGTGCCGGGCGGGCAAGCTGGATGTGGTCATCACCTACTACAACAGCGTGGTCCAGGGCCTGGCCGGCGAGAAGGTGGAGTGCTATTACTCCTACCCCAGCCGCAACTCCATGATTCAGGCGCTGGACGAGTGCGTCCGGCAGATCCAGACGGAGACCCTGCGGCGCAACCAGTCCGCCGTCATCCGGGTCAGCCCCCGCTACGACCTGCGGGCCCGCCAGCTGGCCTCCAACCACGGGCTGGAGCTGCTGTCCCTCAAGCAGGCCCTGCTGGAGTACTGCCACCAGCGTCAGATTGACCCGGTGCTCAAGGACGACCTCACCGACGTGGAGCTCTACCTCACCCTGGAGCAGCTGGGCGCCGTCACCCAACAGTTTACCCGCTGTGATCTGGCCCCCTACCTGGCCCAGGAGATGGGCTTTCAGGGGCTGGTCAGCCTGGGCAGCGGCCCCGACCTGGCCAGCGCCCGCAGCCACGCCATGCGGGCCCAGGACTACCGCACCCGTCTGGAGCAGGACACCTGCGTCTACGTGGACGAGAGCGAGGCCATCCGTTCCCTGCCCATAAGCCCCTGTTCCGGCCTGCCGGAGGTTGGGGTGTCCGCCAGCCAGGTGGAGGAGGTGGCCAACCACTGTCACCTGTCCGCTGAGACCGTCTATCGGGTGATCTCTGTCATGCAGGCGGAGCGCTCCGACCTGCTCACCTCCGAGGAGCTGATTCGGAATCAGGGCTTCTCCCTGCGGGTGGCCAACCGGGTACTCAAGGCTCTGGTCACCGGAGGCTATGCCCAGATCTCTGGCCAGCGCCGGGTGGGCAATAAGGGACGGTCTCAGAATCTGTACCGAATTTCCCTGGAGTTCTGAGTCCTTCCCCTCTGCGTTTTTCCTCCGCCAGCTTTTCAATCTATCTGAATATTTTTTCGGGAACGCCCCATGCAAGGGACGTTCCCGAAATTTTTTTGCCGTTTTTCTTTCGCAATCACGGGTATTTTCTTCTGCTCTCTCCCCAATTTATTACCTCTTTAGCTAATTACCGCAAAATTCACTCCTAATTTTTGTCGGTATTATGGCCAGTTTCTTCTTGACTTTTTCCGTTCTTTCCCGGTAATATATCCAATAGTAAAAGTACTGTACTTTTTCTATTCTTTAAATGATTTTAAGTTTGGAGAGAAGGAAGCAACATGGCAACGTTACCGTCCTACATTCAGCAGGCAATTCAAAACCGCCGTTCCCTGGCGGTGGAGCTCAGCGACGACCTGTACGCCCACCCCGAGCTACCCGATCAGGAGTTCCGCTCCAGCCAGAAGATCGTGGATCTTCTGCGGGAGGCGGGCTATGAGGTGGAGTACCCCTACCTGGGCTACCCCACCGGGTTCCGGGCTGTGCTGGACAACGGCGAGGGCCCCAGCGTGGGCATCCTGACCGAGTACGACGCCCTGCCCGGCCTGGGCCACGCCTGCGGCCACAACGTCCACGGCTCCATGTCCGTGCTGGCCGCCCTGGCACTGGCGGACCTGAAGGACCGCTTTTCCGGCAAGGTCATCGTCTTCGGCACTCCCGCCGAGGAGGAGGACGGTGCCAAGGTTGGCATGGCTGCCCAGGGGGCCTTTGACGACCTGTCCGCCGCCATCATGTTCCACAGCTGGAGCGGCGGCGTGAGCAACGCGGACATGGATGTGCTCAGCCTGCGCTGCTACATCGCCCAGTTTACCGGCGCCGCCGCCCATGCGGTGGCCGGCCCCTGGAAGGGACACAACGCCCTCACCGCCGCCCGGAAATTCCTGGACCTCATTGACGCCCGCCGGGAGTGCTTCACCCCCGACATCCACATCAACGGAGTCATCACCGACGGAGGCCAGTACCCCAATATCCTGCCCGAGCAGGCCACCGTCCGCCTGGAGATCCGCACCGACTCCCAGGCCAAGCTGGAGCAGATGGACGAGGTGGTCCGCAAGTGCGCCCAGGGCGCCTGCATCGCTCTGGACTGCCAGGTGGAGTTCACCAAGGGCTTTGAGGACTTCCACGACATGGTCCGGGTGCCCGTGCTGGAGCAGGCTGTTCTGGAGCTCTACGACGCGCTGAACCTGCCCCACGGTCCGGTGCTGCCCCCCAACGGCTCCTCCGATGTGGGCAACGTGAGCTACCGCTGCCCCACCATCCAGCCCGAGCTGTCCATCTGCGACACCTTCCACTCCCTGCATACTCCCCAGTTCCGGGAGGAGACCATTCAGCCCCGGGCCCATCAGGCCATTGAGGACGGCGGCACCATTCTGGCCGCCCTGGCACTGCGCACACTGACAGACGAGGCCTTCCGTACCTCGGTCCGTGACTCGCACCAGGCCGCCCGTGAGGCAAAGCTCCGCGAATAATCCCACAGGCGCCGCCGGATGGCGGTCCGGCGCGGCTGTTCGGTTGTAATTTGGAGAAATGAAATAAGGAGGAGTTCCCGTGAAACCGGACAATACCCTGACGAAAAAAAGCAAGCGCACCGTCCCACACATTTATGCCCTGCTCTTTGCCATCATTGTCGTATGTACCATTTTGACCTGGATTCTCCCCGCCGGCCAGTTTGACCGTGTGGATGACGTGGTGGTGGCCGGCACCTTCCATGCCGTGGAATCCACCCCCGTGGGTCTGTTCCAGATGTTCCAGCTCATCCACACCGGCTTCTGTGATGCCGGGGGCGTCATCTTCTTCGTCTTCATCGCCTACGCCTCCATTGGCATGATCATCTCCAGCGGCGCCTTCAACGGTCTGGTGGCCGCCCTGCTTCGCCTGTTCAAGGGGAAGGCCCGTGTGGTCATTATCCCCGTGTTCCTGACCATCGTGGGCATCGCCTCCTCCACCATCGGCCTTTTCGAGGAGTGGTTCCCCTTCATTCCCGTCTTCACCGGAATCGCTGTGGCCATGGGCTTTGACGCCATTGTCGGTCTGGCCATCGTGGCAGTGGGCGCCGGCATGGGCTATTCCGGCGCCATGATCAACCCCTTCACCGTGGGCGTGGCCCAGGGCATTGCCGGGGTTGCTCCCGCCTCCGGCGTTCTCTTCCGTCTGTTCTGCCACCTGTGTATGATTGCGGTGGCCTCCGTCCTGATTATCCGCTATGCACTGAAGGTCCAGGCCGACCCCACCAAGAGCCTGGTCTACGGCGACACCCTGTCCGCTCAGATGAGCGAGGAGGACGTACAGAACGCCCCCTTCGGCATCCGGGAAATTCTGGTGCTGCTCATCCTGCTGTGCGGCATCATCGTGGTGGTCATCGGCTGTCAGCAGTACGGCTGGTACTTCACCGAACTGGCTGCCGTCTTCATGATTATGGGTATTCTCAGCGCCATCGTCATGGGCTGGAGCGTAAACGAAATCGCCCGCAAGTATGAGGCCGGCTTCACCAACGTGGCCATGGCCTGTATGATGATCGGTCTGGCCCGCGGCATCCTCATGGTGCTCCAGGCCGGCAACATCATCGACACCATCGTGTACTACATGTCCCTGCCCCTCTCCCACCTCCCCGCCTGGCTCTCCGCCGTGGCTATGCTCCTGCTCCAGACCTTCCTGAACTTCCTCATTCCCTCCGGCTCCGGTCAGGCGGCCACCTCCATGCCCATCATGGCTCCTCTGGCCGACCTGCTGGGTCTGCACCGCGACGTGGCGGTTTTGGCCTTCCAGTTCGGCGACGGCCTGTCCAACATTGTCTGGCCCACCGGCTTTGCCGCTATCATGGCCGGTCTGGCCGGCGTCAAGGTCACCAAGTGGTGGAAGTTTGTGGTGCCTGTGTTCCTGTGCCTGTTTGTGACCCAGGCCGCCCTCATGATTCTGGCTGTCGTCACCGGCTTCGGCGGCTGACCAGCTCCCGCATACCTCTTCCGGCAGACGGATGGCTTCCCGGCTGCTTTACCTCCCTTCAAACTCGCACCGGCCGCCTGAATCCAGGCGGCCGGTGCGGCTTTTCATATATTTCTACGAGAAAGAAGGGCAGCGCAACCTGTCCGTCGAAACGGAACTGGCAGACAACCGGCAGGGCGACGCTTTCCTCGCGCCCCACACCCACAACCGCAGCAAAAAGGCGCTTCCGCCTCATGGCGGAAGCGCCTTTTTGACTGTTTTATTATCCGATGGCAATGGTCGTGCTTCTGGGCAGTTCCTTCTTGGCCTGCTTGGGCATGGACAGCTTCAGGATGCCGTCCTCATACTTGGCAGACACATCCTCGGGCTTCACATCGCCCACGTAGAAGCTCCGGCTGCAGGCGCCGGCGTAACGCTCCTGACGGATGTACTTGCCCTTCTTGTCCTTCTCGTCCTTATCCAGGCCCTTGGCCGCACGGATGGTCAGATAACCGTCCTCCAAGTCCACGCTGATCTCATCCTTCTTGAAGCCGGGCAGGTCGATGTCCACCTCATAGGTGTCCTCCGTCTCCCGCACGTCGGTCTTCATCAGATTCTTGGCGTGCTTGCCGTACAGCGGATTGCGGCCATTCCACATGGGAACCATCCCAAAGTTATCATCAAAAAATTCATCAAACAAATTCTCACCAAAAATGCTGGGCAACATAAGTCATTCCTCCATTCATTGCACTTATCTTTTGCCCTGCGGGAGGAGCTCTTTGAACCCCTCTCTCTTGGAACGATTCTGTTATAGCACCATAAATTAGCACTGTCAATACAAGAGTGCTAATATTTACATTTTTTGCAAGGTTTGTTCACAAAATATACGATTTTTCCAGTATCCGCAAGAATTTCGCGTGGTTTATCACAGAGGGAGCCGTCCGTTCCGCGTCTTTGTCATCGCCATGGGCCCCGGCATCACAGAAAAATCAAGGAGGAGAAGTACCACGACGCCAGCTCCCTCAACATGGAAAACCGGCTTCAGATACTGGTAATGAACATAAGTCATATCTGAACGCCCAAAACGGGAGCGCTGCCCGCTTCGCGCAGGCGGCGCTCCCGTTTTCATTCCTATTGCGTTGTTCCGTTACAGCAGAAGCAGGGTCTCGCTCAGCCGTTTGCCAGCCGTGCCGCCGAAGTCCTCCGCCCGGCGGATGCGCAGGAAGGAGGATCCGTAGATCATCCGCTCATTCTCCAGCTCGCTGTCGTCGCCCAGGAAGATGCCGATGATATGCACCCCTTCCCGGCGCAGCTTCCGCACCTGGAAGCAGGTATCCCGGATGGCCGCGTCTCCGATGTAGCGCTCCGGAGTGTTCTTCCGCACCCGGCCGCTCACCATGTCGTTGGGCAGGCCGTCGCTGAAGACGATGACAATCTTGTGGTCCTCCCGCCGCTTCAGCAGGTCCACGCCCGCCGCGGCCAGGGCCAGCCCGTCCCGGTTGTTGGAGGTGGCCCGGTACTCCAGAATCTTCCGGTCAGCCTCGGGCTTGTCGTCGTAGTCCCGGAAGCGCCGCAGCACTGTGTGGTCCCCGTAGGTGCAGTAGCTCATCACCCGGTGGGGGATCTGAATCCGGCTCAGGGCCGCACTGAACAGATAACTCTGCAGCGCCACCATGGACTGCCGGCCCACCTGGGAGCCGCTGGCGTCAATAAGCAGCTCCACCACCACGGTGGAGTCGTCCTGGCGGAAGATCTTGTGGAAGAGCTGGGGCTCCTCAATGCGGCCCACCTTCCAGAGGGTGCTGTTCACCAGCACGCCCCGGTCGGAGGGGTAGATCTCCGGCTCGTCCTTCAAATTCAGGGCGTTCCGGAAGGCCTGCTCAATGCTGCGGATGCCCTGGCGGGCGGAGGCCTCGTGCTCCTCCAGCATGCGCAGGTTGGCATCCCGGCACGCCCGCAGGGAACCGGCCCGGTCTGTGGCCTCCTGGTAGGCGCTCTCCGGCAGGCCGTCGGTAAACAGCAGCTTGCGCCCCTCGTGGATGCCCACGCACACCGCGCTTTCAATCTCCTGCATGGCCTTTTCCGTCTGGAAGCTGGGGCCAAAGTTTTTGGCCAGGTACTCGGGGATGGCCGCCAGCGCCTCCTCAGACAGGTCCACCCCGTCGGTGGACACCTTCTTCGCCCGCTGGTAGGTCAGCTCCGGATCGCTGTCCTCCGGCTCCACCACTTCCTCCTGGTCGGGCGCCTCGTACTTTCCCTCCCACAGGTCGTCCTCGGAGACCTCAAACTGGGACAGCTCGTCCCGGCTGTGGTCGGGGGCAAAGTACTTGGTAAAGACCTTTTTATAAAGGAGCACGGCCTGGTCCACCAGAGACCGGGCATCGGTGCACGCCTCACAGCCCTGGACCAGCTGGGCAAAGAGCTCCAGCACGTGTTCAAAGCCCAGAAAATTCCGCAGAATCTTCCGGCTGTCCTCATTGGCCGCCTGGGGAAACTGCTCCGTCAGCCAGTAGATTTTCAGCCAGCCCCGGGAGGAGTACCGAAGGCGCAGCGGATCACGCTGCAGCAGCTCCCGGGCCGCCTCCTCCGCCATGACGGGGATGCCGGGGCGCTGGGCCGTCAGGCGGCGGCGCACGGCGTATTCCAGGCACAGATGGGCAATGGGGAGCAGCACATGCATGTCGTAGGCCGCATACCGGTGCCGCCGGAGCCACAGGTTCAGCTCATCCAGGCCGAACAGCTTGTCTCCGCCCCCCAGAACGACCCCCTCATACACCGCGATCATTCCGCCCGCCTTCTCATAGGGGTCGCACATGCGGCGGATGTATTCCGGATACTTCCGTTTCGTGTGGTTTTCCGAAACCGTCAGAAACAGACTTTCCTCTCTGTCAATACTCACTGTGTTCTCCCGTTTCAGCCGAAGCGTGTCATAACAACGTCCTGAACCAGCTGGTACTCATACTCGTCAAAGCACTTGTTGGTGATGTTGATGGTGATGGCGTCCTTGGGGCGCATGCCGTCGGTCATCAGACGCAGGGCGGCAATCATACCCCGCATGTCCACCGGGTGGGTGGAGACCTCTCCGTTGATGGCCTTCTCGTTGAGGTCCATAAAGAGCCCAATACAACGGTCAATGTTCTCCTCCGACGCGCCGGGGACGTCCGCCTTCAGCAGCTGGTGCAGCTGCCCCTCCTCCAGGGTGGGCATACGGATGACGGTGAAGCGGGAGACCAGGGCCTCGTTCAGCTCCCGGGTACCCGCATAGCCGTAGTTCATGGTGGCGATAAAGCGGGCGGCGGGGTGCATGGGGATGCACTCATAGCCCGGCACGTCAATGAGACGGCGGTAGTCCAGCACCGAGTGCATTACGGCCACCGCGTCGTTCTTGGCCATGTTGATCTCGTCCAGAATACAGAAGCCGCCGCACTTGGCCGCCTGGGCAATGGGGCCGTGACGCAGGCGCACCTCGCCCCCCACAAAGGTGTCGGTTCCGATGAGGGCGCTGCTGTCGGTATTCACATGGAAGGAGACGTTGTAAATGGGCCGGGCAAACAGCCAGGCCAGATTGTCCGCCAGGATGTTTTTACCCGTGGCCTTGCCTCCACACAGAAGGAGGTTTTCTCCCTGCAGCAGCGCGGCAACGGCCAGCTCAAAAATTTCCTCGCCGATGAATTCCACGGGCGGCTTTGCAATGCGGCTCTGCACCGCCGCGTCCACCGCGTAGCGTTCCTTAAACTGGGCCAGTCGAATCTTCAGTTCTTCTTTCATAGTCTTCTCCGTTTTGCTTTTCCGGCCGATCTTCGGTCGTTCAGTCACAAAGCAGCGCTGCTCGAGAAATCCTGTTTGTGCTGATTCGATTGTATCGTTCCCGGAAAAGCTTGTCAATGGTCTTCCAGTTTCTGTACAGACAAAGGCCCCTCTTTTTGTGTCATTTTTCACCACAGGTACGAAACAAGCCCCTCTCCACACGCAGAATTTGATCGGTCTCGGACGCACGCCAGGAATGGAGATATTCTCACATTCCCTGCTTCGCTGTGCATTCCAAACAGTTCTGCCTGCTGACCGCGACACCGCCCGGTTTACATTCCAGGTATCGCTTTTCCCTTCCTTCTGTGGTAAGCTTTCTTTCAGAGAATGTGCCTGCGGCATGTCCGACTCACTGGTGTGCCGCTCCCTCTGCTCCGGTTTCCCCGGCTCAAAAATTTTTCTTCCGCTTTGCAACAAAACCAGCAGGCTGGCTGTATATAGAGTGTCACAGAAAAACAGCCGCCTATTACACTGAGAAAGAAGGACTGGTATTATGTTGAACCAAAAAGCGATGACGGCACTTTTAAAAAACGCCTGTGCAGTATTGGGGCTGCACAGGCGTTTTTTATGTTTCTCATGATTGTCCGGCATCTGCCTGGTCAAGCGGCTGGCCGCTTACCACTGGGTCAGCTCCAGGTACAGATCCTTATACTGCTTGGCGGAGTTCTCCCAGGAGACGTCCTTGGCCATATCCCGCTGGACCACCTCGTCCCAGTGGTAGCGGTTGGCGAAGTAGAGGGTCTTGGCCCGGTTGATGGCGTCCAGCAGCAGGCCCGCGTCGTAGCGGTCAAAGGTAAAGCCGTTGCCGTCTCCGCTGAACTCGTTATAGGGCTCCACGGTGTCCTTCAAGCCGCCGGTCTCCCGGACGATGGGCAGGGTGCCGTAGTGCATGGCGTTGAGCTGGGTCAGGCCACAGGGCTCAAAGCGGGAGGGCACCAGCAGGGCGTCCGCACCGGCGTAGATGCGGTGGGCACGGGCCTCGTCGTACTGGATGCAGGCGCTGAAGGTGCCCTTGTAGGCGCCCTCATAGAAGCGGAAGGCGTCCTCGTACCGCTTGTCTCCGGTGCCCAGCACCACCATCTGGGTGTTGCCGTCCAGAATCTGGGGGACAATGGCGTTGACCAGGTCCAGGCCCTTCTGGTCGGTGAGCCGGGAGACAAGGCCGATGACGAACTTGTCCGTATTCTCCTCCAGGCCCAGCTCCTTCTGGAGGGCCAGCTTGTTGGCCATCTTGTGGTCCAGCACGTTGCCCAGGCCGTAGTTTTCCGCCAGAGCGGGGTCGGTCTCCGGGTTCCACATCTCGTAGTCGATGCCGTTGACAATGCCGCGGAGCTTGCCGCTGTGGTAGCGCAGGTGGTTCTCCAGCTTCTCGCCGTACTCGCTGGTCTGGATCTCCCCGGCGTAGGTACCGCTGACGGTGGTGATGCGGTCGGCGTAGGCCAGGCCGCCCTTGAGCAGATTGGCGTCCACCCAGTTCTGCTGCAGGGCGCCCATGCCGAAGGCCTCGTTGGGCAGACCGGACCAGTACTGGATGGTGGGGATGTTGTAGACCCCCTGGAAGCGGAGGTTATGAATGGTGAGAATGGACTTGGCGCGGCCAACCGGCGTATCCCGGAAGAGGGTACGCAGATAGACGGGCACCAGAGCCGCCTGCCAGTCGTGGCAGTGGACAATGTCGGGAATCCAGTCCATGTAATTCAGCGCAGCCAGAGCAGCCTTGCTGAAGAAGCAGTACTTGGGGATGTCGTCCACCAGGTTGGTGTAGGGGTTGCCGGAGGTGAAGAACTCCTGGTTGTCAATGAAGTCGTACACCACGCCGTCCCAGATGTACTCCATGATGCCCACGTAGTAGCTGCGCCCGGTGTTGCCCAGGTCCATATAGAACTCGCCCCGGTAGACCATCTTGTCCTGGTACTCCTTGGGGATGCAGGCGTAGCGGGGCAGAATCACGCGGACATCGCAGTTCAGCCGGGCCAGCTCCCGGGGCAGGGCATACATGACGTCGCCCAAACCGCCGGTCTTGACAAAGGGGTGACACTCCGAGCCGATAAAGGCAATGCTCCGGCGGGGCAGGTTGGACCGCTCGTCCACAGGAGCAGCCTGCTCCACCACGGGCTCAGCCTTCTCCTCGGCGGGAGCGGCTTTCTCCTCCACAGGGGCTGCCTTCTCCTCAACAGGAGCCTGCTTCTTTGCGGCAGCGGCCTTCTTTTTCGCAGGAGCAGCTTTCTTCTCGGCAATAGGCTCAGCCTTCTTCTCCACAGGAGCGGTCTTCTCGGCAACGGGCTCCGCCTTCTTCTCCACGGGAGCAGCCTTCTCGGCAACGGGCTCCGCCTTCTTCTCCACGGGGGCAGCCTTCTCGACAACAGGCTCATCCTTCTTCTCCACGGGAGCGGCCTTCTTGGCAACGGGCTCCGCCTTCTTCTCCACGGCGGCTACCTTCTCGGCAACGGGCTCCGCCTTCTTCTCCACGGGAGCGGCCTTCTCGGCGACGGGCTCAGTCTTCTTCTCCACGGGGGCGGCCTTCTCAGCGACAGGCTTTGCCTTCTTCGCCTCGGGAGCGGTCTTCTCGGCGACGGGCTCCGCCTTCTTCTCTGCGGCGGCCTTCTTTCTGGTGGTGGTCGTGGCCTTTTTCGCCGTGGAAGCGGCCTTTTTCCGGGTGGCTGCCGGCTTCTTCACGGCAGGCTCCGCCGGTTCGGCCACAGGTGCAATCTTTTCCACAGGCACAGTCTCCGCTGCGGTGGGTGCTTTCTCTTCCGCCACCGGGGCCGCAGCCTTCTTCACAGTTGCTTTCTTGCTAGAATCTGCTTTCTCGCGTGCCATAATCAATCTTCCTTTCCCTTTCCCTTATTCATCCTCCTGGGAGCCGCGCCGCCAGCGGGTACAGAAGCACCGGGGCGGCGCATATCTGGTATCGACCAAAGTATAGCACATCAGCCTCTCCTTTGGCTGTCCTTTTCGGGAGAATTCCGGCGAATCCCCCCAGTTTATCCAAGGCAGCACCACGGCAGAGGCTTCTGTTTTCAGTGCAGGCGGCAGAAAAATGTGTCGCTCGCCTCAGGGGCCGCTGTTTTTTGGAAAAAAGCCCCAGCTTTTTCCCTTATCCCCCTTACCTGCACCTCTGTATCATACCATATTACCGCGCATTTGGACAGTCGGTTTTTTCCAAATCCGGGTCAAAACGGGCTAAAAAACCGCCGAAAGCAAAGGAGAAACCGCTTCCATCTCAACTCCCGTCCTTGGGCAAAATTCACAGTTTCCCTCCGGAGTTATCCGAAAAAATCCCCGGAACCCAGCGGTTCCGGGGATTTTCAAGCGTTTTGGCAGGCTTTGGCCCCTGCCCTCTTTTTTCGTGCAACACTCTTTTTTCTGGGTGCAAAGGTTCTGCTTTGGGCGTTTCCAGAGACAAAATTCTGCCCGTGCGCCCGTTCTTCCGCAGAAGCTCCGGTCAATATGGACCGCCAATTCGGTCCGCCGGGATACCGGTTTCCAGTTTATCCCTGCATGTTCTTGAATCCGGTCAAGGCTTAAGCTATTTGAAAGGGGCAGCATTTGGCATTATGTAAACCTTTTTGTCTTTTTTACCATCTCGTCCAGATACTTGAGCTCATATTGATCCATGTTGGGATTGAGGTGCTTCTTGGCCAGCTGGCAGTAGCGCTCCGGGGCCTCGGACAGGAATTTGCCGAATACCTGTCTCACATGGTCGTCCTGGTCCGCCAGGATGCGAATCAGTGTCTGGGCAAAAAATACGGTGCCCAAATCGCTGGGGTACTTCATCTGCCACATGATCTGCCGGGCTTGCTCCAGGTGGTCCAGAGCCTCCTCCAGCCGTCCCTCCTCCACCAGAATGAGGGCCAGGTACGCCTCCATAGTGGGCCGCAGCCAGAAGGCGTCCTGCTGGCTGTATAGGGAGTAGGCCTTTTCAAAATAGGCCTTGGCCAGGCGGCGGTCCTGGAGGAAATAGGCCGCTTTGCCGCCGTTGATATAGAACACCGCCAGGCTGGTCAGGGCGTTGTTGGGACAGATGGAAATTGCCTGATCCAGCAGCTCCAGGGCGGGGCCGTACTCCTGCTGGGCCAGGCGGATTTCCCCCAGGTAGTCGTAGGCGGCGGCAATGTTCACCGCGTAATTTTTGGCGGCACCCTCGGTGATGGACAGGGTGTTGATGGACTCGTTCAGCAGCTTTTCCGCCAGAAGGTTGTTGCCGATCAGCATGTTGTAAAGGCCCTTCAGCCGCAGCAGCACGCCTACCTCTTTGTGGTTGTTGCACCGCACCGCCAGGTCCAGGGCGGGCTCAATGTACTGGGCCATTTTCTTTGCGTCGTCCACCTGAACGCTGTAACAAATGAGCTGACGGTAGCCCTCAAAAATATAGTCCGTCTTCCCCAGCCGCTGGGCCAGCTTGATTACCTCGGAAATATCCCGGATTCCGCTGTCATAGCCGCCCTCCAGGATGGAGTACCGGCCCCGCATATAGAAAAATTCCAGCTCCAGCAGCTCCAGCTCCTCCGTCTTGGGCTCCGAGGCCCGGAAGGACTGGATGTCGCTTTCCAGATTGCGGAACAGCCGCTCAATTTTTTCCCGGGACATATAGTGGGTAAAGTCGGACTCCACCTCCTCTTCGGCGGAGACAATGGGGAAGATTTCATGGCAGAAATTCAAATGGCGGTTCAGACTGGCAATCCGGTACTTCATGGATTTCAGCTGGTTCCCCGCCGCGGAGAAATGATAGGCCAGCTGGGGATAGCACCGGGCGTCTCCCGGCGTCCGTTCCAGTTCCTTTTCCAGCAGGACCGCAATCTTCCGGTGCACCAGCCGTCTGCGGAAGTCGGGCTGCTGTCCGTATAGGTACTCCCGCAGCTTCACATGGGAAAAGGACAGCATGCCCTCGGAATTTTCCCGCACAATGCCCCGGTCGCCCAGCCCCTTCAGGGGCGGAAGCAGCACGGCGGGATCCTTTCCCATGACCTGGGCCAGCAGCTCCACGGAGGCTCCGTCGTAGAAATAGGACAGCGCCTGGGCCGTATCCAGGGCGTCCTGGGAGAGGTTGATGAGCTGCGCTTCAATGAACTCCCGGATTCGTCCGTTGGTCTCCTGCAGCCCCTCCCCCTGCCGGAGCATTCCGATATACTCATTGAGGTAAAACGGAGTTCCCTCCGTCTCCCCATAAATTTTTTCCAGCAAATCGCCCCGCAGCTCCAGCTCGGGCAGCATCTTTTCCATCAGCCGGTGGCAGGCCTCCATGGTGAGGGGCTCCAGGTCCACGGTGAAGAGGAGCTCCTCCTTGCGCAGCGCGGCCAGCATGCTGTCCAGCGCCCGGCTGCGCTCCGGGCTGCAGGTGGCCACCAGCAGCACCTCCTTTCGGCTGCTCTCCAGCAGCACGGAGGCCAGAAGGCGCAGGCTGTCCCCGTCAAGCCACTGCAGGTCGTCTATGACCAGCAGGACCTGACGGCGCTGGGCCAGGGTTTTCAGCGCCTGGGTCATCACATGGGCCATGGCCGTGCGGGAAACCGGCCGGGCGGGCAGAAAGAAATCGTTGGCCGGGAGATGGCTCTGGAAGTCGGGAAACACCCGCCCCATCAGCTCGTCCCACAGCTCCGGCGCAATGAGGCTGTTGCTGCGGATGATTTGGGAAACATCCTTTGCGATGCTCCGCCAGGCCCGCAGGGACAGGTCCTGCTCCGACGGCAGGCCCTGCACGTCGAACACCCAGCACTCGTCCTTGACCCGCTCCAGAATTCTTTGTTTGATGGTGGACTTACCCGAGCCCGGCTCGCCCCGGATGAGAATGGACTGGCAGTCCTCCCGCCCCTCCCGGAAGTCCTTCAGCACCTTCTCCAGGGAGGCGATGAGCTCATAGCGGCCGTAGAAAAATACGTCCTCCCCCGAGCGGCGCTGGCTGGTATTGACGTGCATCTCCTCCAGGGACCGCTCGTAGAGGTCCTTGGTGGTCTGGTCGGGGGCCACGCCCAGCTCCTGCCGCAGCACCTTGGCCAGCTCGTAGTAGGTCTCAATGGCCTTGCCGTTTCGACCCGTTTCCTGGTAAAAGCGCATCAGCAGGCGGGAGCTGCGCTCATCGTACTCATCGATGGACATGAGATGTCCGATGAGGCCCTCCACCTGGTCGTAGGCCCGGAGACGCAGGCCCTCCTCAATTTTCACCGCGCACTCGCTGGAGAATTTCTCCTTGTAAAAGCCCCGCATCTTCACCAGCCAGTGCTCGAAGGGGTCGGAATCCTTCAAAAAAACGCCCTGCAAAAATTCACCCACATAGAGATGCAGGTATTTTTGGGGCTGCTGAAGAAAGCGCTCCGCGTCCACGTCGATCTCCAACGCTTCGTTGAGCACCAGAATGGATTTTTTGGGTGAGGTGATGATGTCCTCCCCCACGGTCTTTTTGGCCTGATAAATGGCATTTCTTAAGTTGCGCTTGGCCGTCTCATCGTTTTCGTTGGGCCAAAGCAGCCCCGCGATCTCATCCCGGCTGACCACCTTGGCCACCAGCAGATAGTACAGCAGGGCACTAATCTTCGCGTACGGGAAAAAGATAGGCTGTCCGTCCTTCACAATCTGCGGCACGCCGAACAGCCTGCATTCAATCTTACTCATACTTATTCCCCCATCTGCCGAAACGGCCTCAGGAGGACCGGTATCCCGCCCCTCCGCCTGTCCTCATTTGCCCCGGAGCACTCTCCGGAAACCCAGTTTTTTACAAAACATTGTAGCACACTGTCCTGAAAAAGAACATAAATGTCGTGTTAATTTTTTCGATGTTTTTCCCTCCACAAAATTATGCGGGGGGAGCCGCGGGGTTGACCCAGGGCTCCCCCCAACAGTATAGGAGGGCTGGAAGGCGAATATGAAAAATGCGAATATGAAAAGGGGGGAAATGCGCTTAGTTCTTCATGGACTTGACGGCGTCGGTCACCACCGCCTCGTCGGCCACATAGGGCATGGTAATGTGATCCTGGCCCTTATACATCTCGTTGTACTCGGCCACAGTGGTCATGGCGTTCTCGTTGCCCGCCCAGTTGCGGCGGGAGACACCCACCATAACGTCCCAAGGCATGGACATCTTCAGGATGTTGTCCACCCGCTCGGAGCCGTCCAGCACCATGCCGAAGCCGCCGTTGATGGACTTGCTGACGCCCACGCCGCCGCCGTTGTGCAGGGCGATGAGGCTCATGCCGCGGGCCGCGTTGCCGGCGTAGCACTGGGTGGCCATGTCGGCCATGATGTTGGAGCCGTCCTTGATGTTGGAGGTCTCACGGAAGGGGGAGTCGGTTCCGCCGGTATCGTGGTGGTCACGGCCCAGCATGACGGGGCCGATCTCGCCGTTGCGGACCATCTCGTTGAACTTCAGAGCGATGTTCATGCGGCCCATGGCGTCGGAGTACAGAATCCGGCACTGGGTGCCCACGACCAGCTTGTTCTTCTTGGCGTCACGCAGCCAGATGTAGTTGTCGTGGTCCTGATAACGGCGGTTGTGGTTCTTGATGTACTCGGCGGCAGCGGCGTCGGTCTTGTCCAGGTCCTCGGGGTTCCGGGACAGGCAGCACCAACGGAAGGGACCGTAGCCGTAGTCGAACAGGAAGGGACCCAGGATGTCTTCCACGTAGGAGGGGAAGATGAAGCCGTCCAGGTCGTTCTCGCCGTTCTTGCAGATGGACTTCACGCCGGTGTCGTACACGGACTTCAGGAAGGCGTTGCCGTAGTCGAAGAAGTAAGTACCCTTCTCGTGGAACTTGCAGATCATCTCATAGTGGTGCTGCAGGCTCTTGTCCACCAGCTTGGCAAAGCCGTCGGGATCCTTATCCAGCATCTCGGTGCGCTGCTCGAAGGTCAGGCCCTGGGGGCAGTAGCCGCCGTCATAGGCCATGTGGCAGGAGGTCTGGTCGCTCATCAGGTCCACGTGGACGTCGTGGTCGTAGAGGTACTCCAGCAGGTCCACCACGTTGCCGTGATAGGCAACGGCGCAGGGCTTCTTGGCGTCCATGTGCTCCTTGGCGATCTTCCAGGCCTCTTCCAGGCTGTCGGTGCGGTGGCTGACCCAGCCCTGGGTGTAGCGGGTGTCGATACGGGAGTCGTCCACCTCGGCGATGATGGAGGCAGCGCCGGCGATCTCAGCGGCCTTGCCCTGAGCACCAGACATGCCGCCCAGACCGGCGGAGACGAACAGGCGGCCGGCCAGGTTGCCGTCCTCGGGGATGCCCAGCTTCAGGCGGCCGGCGCCCAGCAGGGTGTTGAAGGTGCCGTGCACGATGCCCTGGGGGCCGATATACATCCAGCCGCCGGCGGTCATCTGGCCGTAGTTGGCCACGCCGATGGCAGCGGCACGGTTAAAGTCCTTCTGGTTGTCGTACATGCCGATCATCAGGCCGTTGGAGATGATGCAGCGGGGGGCCAGCTTGTGGCTGTGGAACAGGCCCAGGGGGTGACCGGACATGACCACCAGGGTCTGCTCGTCGGTCATGACCTCCAGATACTTCTTGATGAGGCGATACTGCATCCAGTTCTGGCACACCTGGCCGGCCTCACCGTAGGTGACCAGCTCGTAGGGGTACAGAGCCACCTCAAAGTCCAGGTTGTTGTCGATCATGACCTGGAAGGCCTTGGCCTCGGTGCAGTTGCCCTTGTACTCGTCGATGGGCTTGCCGTACAGCTTGCCGGCGGGGCGGAAGCGGTAGCCGTAGATGCGGCCGTGCTCCTCCAGCTCCTGGGCAAACTCCTTGGCCATCTGGGCATGATGGTCAGGATGGATGTAGCGCAGGGCGTTGCGGATGGCCAGCGCCTTGTCCGACTCGCTCAGGTGAGATTCACGGCGGGGGGCCCGGCGGTACTGGGGGTCAAACTCCGGGTATTCGGGCAGATCGTAGTCCAGCTTGATGGTCATGGCATCGGTCAGGCTCATAAGAAACTCCTCCATTCTGTATTGTAAAATTTGTTGGCAGTCATTACCGGGCGGCCAGAACCTGCTTGAATTCCTCAATCATCACAGGAATGACCTTATAGAGATCGCCCACAATGCCGTAGTTGGCCACGCCGAAGATGGGGGCCTCCTCGTCCTTGTTGATGGCGACAATCACGTCGGAAGTCTTCATGCCGGCCAGGTGCTGCAGCGCGCCGGAGATACCGCAGGCGATATACAGCTTGGGGCCCACGGTCTTGCCGGTCTGGCCCACCTGGTGCTCGTAGGGAATCCAGCCCGCGTCCACAGCGGCGCGGGAGGCGCCCACAGCGGCATTGAGGGTGGCGGCAAACTCACGAATCAGGTCGAAGCCGCTGGCATCGCCCAGGCCGCGGCCGCCGGAGACGATAATCTGGGCGTCGGTCAGGCTGATTTCGCCGCTGGCCTTCTCCAAAATCTCCCGCACCTTGGCGCGGATGGCGTCCTCCTCGGCGTCCAGGGAGACGGAAATCACCTCACCCTTACGCCCGGCGTCGGGCTCGGACTTGGACAGGGCGTTGGGCCGGATGCTGCACATGGCGGGCCGCTTCTCCGGGAACACCACGTCGGCCATCAGGTTTCCGCCGTAGATGGGGCGGGTGGCCACCAGCTGGCCGTCCTCCAGGGACAGGGCCACGCAGTCGGCGGCCAGACCGGCCTCCAGGCGGCTGGCCAGCCGGGCGGACAGGTCCCGGCCGTTGGTGGTGGCGGCCAGCAGCAGGGTGTCGGGCTGGTGCTCCTTCACCAGGTTCTCCAGCACCTGGCAGTAGGGCTCGGTGCGGTAATCCTTCAGCTTCTCATCGTCACAGACATAGACCTTGTCGGCTCCGTAGGCGAAGGCGCTCTCCGCCTGGTCCTTCACCTGGCTGCCCAAAAGGACCGCGCACACCTCGCCGGAGGTCTGGTCGGCCAGCTTTCTGGCCTCGCTGAGCATCTCATAGGAGACGCCGGCAATCTTGCCGCCGGTCTGCTCCATGCAGACCCAAATGCTGTTTTTACTCATGTTACGCTCCCCCTTCTCAGACAATCTTCTGCTCCACGAGCTTCCCGACGGCGGTCTTGCCGATCTCTTCCGCCTCGCCCTTGATGAGCTCGCCGCTCTGGCGCGGCGCGGGGGCGTAGATCCGCTTGATGGAGGAGGGCGAATTCTTGCCCACCTTGGACACGTCCGCACCGATGGCGGCACAGTCCAGCACGGGAATCTCCATACGGTTGGCCATTCTGGTCCGCTTCAGAGTGGGGTAGCGGGGCTCGTTCAGGGATTTCTCACAGGTGAGCAGCGCAGGCAGCTTGGCCTCCACCACTTCCTCACCGGCGGGGCTGACCCGCTTGACGGTGATGGTGCTGTCGGTGACCTCCCGAATTTCGTTGACGTAGGTCATCTGGGAGATCCCCAGCTGCTCGGCAATACCGGCGCCCACCTGACCGGCGTCGTCGTCAATGGCCTGCTTGCCGCAGAGAATCACATCGAAGGAACCGATGGACTGGATGGCCTTGGCCAGGGTGTAGGAGGTGGCCCAGCCGTCGGAGTCCTCCAGGGCGGGGTCGCTGACCAGATAGGCCTTGGCCGCGCCCATGGACAGGGCGATGCGCAGGGCGGTCTTGCAGCTCTCGTCGCCCACGGTCAGCACGCTGACCTCGCCGCCGTGTTCCTCGGTCAGCTTCAGGGCGGCTTCCACCGCGTTCAGGTCAAAGGGGCTGACCATGGTCTCAACGCCCTCTTTGACTACCTTGCCGTCGGGACCCAGCTTGGGCACCACGGCATTGTCCAGCACTTGTTTGATGCAAACCAGTACATTCATGTGTAACCCTCCTATAAGTTACAGGCGTCTCGCTTCCGCCTGCATTCTGTCTCGTTTTGGTCCATGGGCAAATTCCCTCTGCCGGGAATCTGCCCATGGACCCTCTCATCTGGTCCGGGCCGGGGTCTTAGTGCAGCAGCTGGCCGGCGATGACGATCTTCTGCACCTGAGAGGTACCCTCGAACAGCTCGGTGATGCGCTGGTCGCGGTAGATGCGCTCGATGGGGTACTCCTTCATGTAGCCGTAACCGCCGTGGATCTGCAGGGCGGTGTCCACCACCTTGTGGGAGGCCTCAGCGGCGAAGAGCTTGGCCATGGCGGCCTGCTTGGTGAAGGGCACGCCCTGCTCCTTCAGGTCGGCGGCGTAGTAGGTGAGCATACGGGCGGCCTCCAGCTGGGTGGCGGCGTCGGCCAGCATCCACTGGATGCCCTGGAACTTGGCGATGGGGCGCTTGAAGACCTCGCGCTCCTTGGCGTACTTGATGGCCAGATCCAGCGCGGCCTGACCGATGCCAACCGCCATGGCGGCGATGCCGATGCGGCCGCGGTCCACCACGTCCAGAGCCAGGCGGTAGCCGCCGTTGAGCTGACCCACCATGTTGGCGGCGGGGACGCGGCAGTCCTCGAAGACGATCTCGGCGGTGCGGGCGCCGCGGATGCCCATCTTGTTGTCCTCAGAGGCGATCTTCATGCCGGGGGTGCCCTGCTCCACCACGAAGCAGGTCATGCCGTGACGGGGATCCTCCTTGTTGGTGATGGCGAAGCAGCACAGGAAGTCGCAGTGGGCGCCGCCGGTGATGAAGTGCTTCACGCCGTTGATGACCCACTCGTCGCCGTCCTGAACGGCAGTGGTCTTGTTGGAGGTCATGTCGGAGCCGCCGGCGGGCTCGGTGAGGCAGAAGGCGGCGTACTTCTCGCCCTCCAGGGCGGGGCGCAGCCACTTTTCCTTCTGCTCGGGGGTGCCGGCCAGGTACAGAGCGTCAAAGCCCAGGTAGTGGCCGGTGATGATGGAGCCGGTGGCCGCGCAGGCGGCGGAGATCTCCTCCATGGCGATGGCCTCGGAGATGGCGTCGTAGCCGGCGCCGCCCAGCTCCTCGGGGTAGGCCAGGCCCATCAGGTCCTGCTCGCCCAGAGCCTGAATGGTCTCAGTGGGGAAGCGGTTGTTCACGTCGATTTCCTCGGCCTTGGGGGCGAGATAGCTCTGGGCCCACTCACGGACGGCGCGGCGCAGGGCGATTTGGTCCTCAGTGTATTTGAATTCCATAATAAATTCCTCCTAATATGTATGTCATAAAATTGAATGGGTCGGGGTTAAATGATGTGCTCCGCTTCCCACTTGGCCACCTGCTCCTGACTGAAGCCGAAGATGTCCTGAAGGACTTCCTTGGTGTCCTGGCCCAGCAGCGGGGCGGGGTGCTTGGGATCGGGGGGCGTCTCAGAGAGCTTGATGGGGTTGCCGGTGATTTTCACCTTGCCCATGCCGGGCTGGTCGATCTCCACCAGCATGTCGCGCTGGAGAATGCTGGGATTCTCACAGGCCTCGTCCACCGTGCACAGGGGGCCGCAGGGGATGGAGTACTTCTGCATCATCTCAATGGCCTCGGCCACGGTGTAATCCTTGAAGAAGTCCTCCAGGATGGCCTTTAGCTCCACGTCGTTGTCCGAGCGGTGGGGGTCGGAGTCAAACTTGGGATTCTGAATGAGGTCGGGCTGGCCGATGATCTCACACAGCTTGGCGAAGTGGGAGTCGCTGGCCACGGCGATGATGACATGGGCGTCCTTGCAGCGGTAGATGTCGAAGGGAGCGCTGAGGGGGTGACGGGCGCCCACCCGGGTGGGATGGACTCCGCCGATGGTGTACCGGACCACGTTGGTCTCCACAAAGGTGAAGACGCTGTCCAGCATGGCAATATCCACGTACTGTCCCTTGCCGGTGATTTCCCGGTTATAAAGCGCCAGCAGGATACCGGTCACGGCGTACAGGCCTGCGCTGACGTCGCCCAGAGAGCTGCCCACCCGGGCGGGGGGCGTGTTGGGATAGCCGGTGATGCTCATCATACCGGACATGCCCTGGGCCACAATGTCGTAGGCGGGCAGGTCCCGCAGGGGGCTCTTCTGGCCAAAGCCGGAGATGGAGCAATAAATCAAGGCAGGATTATACTCCTTCAGCTTGTCGTAGGAGAGCCCCAGCTTCTCCATTACGCCGGGCTTGAAGTTTTCCACAACAATGTCACAGGTCTTGACCATGTCGTAGATAATTTCCTTCCCTTTCTTCAAATCCAGCGTGATGCCCTTTTTCCCCCGGTTTACCAGGGTGTAGTAGCCGCTCTGGTCGTTGACGAAGGGGCCGAAGATCCGGCTTCCGTCTCCGGTGCCGGGCTTCTCCACCTTGATGACCTCCGCGCCGAAGTCGGCCAGGTTCATGGTGCAGTAGGGTCCGGCCAGAACCTGGGTGAAGTCCAGCACCCGGATCCCGCTGAGCGCTTGTTTCATGGAACATACCTCCAAACCATGGATTTTTCGTGGGTCTAATAGAACAGATGGGCAAAGACGGCCACGATGGGGATGGCGATGAGGGTCCGGATGAGGAAAATGAGAACCAGTTCCCAGAACTTCAGGCCCAGATCCGACTGCATCATGGCGTTGGCGCTCTCCGTAAAGAAGATGATCTGAACGGTGGAGAGCACGATGACGAAGAAAATGCTGATGGGTGCAATGTTCTGCCCCGCAATGGTCATAACCGGCAGAGCAATCTCCGCGATTCCCACCAGGGTGGCCGGGGCGATGGCAGCGGCGTCGGGCAGCTGGCACAGCTCCAGATAGGGAATCATGGGGATGCCGATCCAGTCAAAGAACGGCGTGTAGGTGCTGATCATCAGGGCGATGGTGGCCAAGGCCTCCACAAAGGTGACGATCTTGACCGCGAAGGACAAGACGCTGGGAATGGATGTAACCAGCACGGAATAGGGGGCGCTGGAGGCCTTGGTGGTGGCGGCGGTCACGGCCTTTCTCAGGGTGTCCCGGGAGTAGCGCTGGGACTTCCGCATGGCATCCGTCTGCATGGTGCCGTTGGCGTAGCGGTCCTTTTTCCGGGACAGCGGCGGGATGCGGATGACGATGGCGGCCAGAATGAACACCACAATCAGGGAGGTGATGACCACGTTCCCGTACATGTAAGGGGTATCGGTGATGGACACCAGCAGCGCGAAGAAGCCCAGGGACACGACGCTGAAGTTGGTGGCCACGCAGCAGGCCTCTTTTTCCGTGTAGACGTTCTCGTTGTAGAGCCGGTTGGTCATGAACACGCCCACCGCAGGGGCCGCCACGAAGGCGGACACCGCGGTCACCGCCGACTGCCCCGGCAGCTTGAAGGCCTTGCGCATGATGGGCTCCATCAGGGTGCCGATGAACTCCAGAATGCCGAACTCGATGAGGAAGGTCACCAGCCAGCCGGCGATGGTAACGGTCATCAGGGTGGATCCGGCCAGGCTGATTGCCTCACCGCCCACATCCGGGTTGAGCACCTGGGCGGGGCCAACCTGGAAGATAACCATAACGGAAAAGATCAGGGACAGATAATACAGGATGCCGGTACCCCAGCCGTCCTTCTTGTGGAACTCAGCCAGGGGGCCATCCTTCTGGAAGCGGGATAAGGTAAAGGTAACGCTCAGTACTGCGCAGACGATTAAGACCAGCCAGTTCATGATCTGCTCGCCCAGCATTGCCTTGACTGCGTCAATGATCAGTACCATTGGAACGCCGGACGACTGACCGATCTCCATAGGAATAAAGAACGCCCATACGCCGATGGCGGACAAAATGATAAACTTCAGCAGATTGTTCCGGGTCAGGCTGCTGTTGTCGATGGCGGTTCCTACGCTCTTGTTCAATTCCTCCTCCAGGCTGCCCTGGCTCATGCTTTCCGCAGCCTCCAGAGGGGGATCCATTCGTGTGTCTGTCACTTAGCTGCCTCCTTTCCAACCGGGCCGTAGCCCTCGCTTTCCTTCTTACACCCGGAGGGCTGCTTACTTCAGCAGAGACCGGGAAATGACCATCTTCTGCACCTCGCTGGTGCCCTCGTAGATCTGGGTGATCTTGGCGTCGCGCATCATGCGCTCCACGGGGTACTCACGGGTGTAGCCGTAGCCGCCCAGCAGCTGGACACAGTCGGTGGTGACCCGCATGGCGGTCTCGGCGGCAAAGAGCTTGGCGTGGGCGGACTCCACCGAGTAGGGCAGGTGGTTGTCCTTGGCCCAGGCGGCCCGGTAGACCAGCAGGCGGGCGGCCTCGATCTGGTTGGCCAGGTTGGCAATCACGAACTGGGTGTTCTGGAAGGCCGACAGGGGCTTGCCGAACTGCTCACGCATCTTCACGTAGGCGACAGCCTCGTTCAGCGCGCCCTGGGCGATGCCCAGAGCCTGGGCCGCGATGCCGATGCGTCCGCCGTCCAGGGTGTGCATGGCGATCTTGAAGCCTTCGCCCTCCTTGCCCAGCAGGTTCTCGGCGGGAACGATGCAGTCCTCAAAGACCAGGCTGGCGGTGGCAGAGCCGCGGATGCCCATCTTCTTCTCGTGCTTGCCGATGGAGAAGCCCTCGAACCCGTCCTCCACGATGAAGGCGGAGATGCCGTGGTTGCCCTTCTCCTTGTCGGTCATGGCCATGACGATGTAGGTGCTGGCCTCGCCGGCGTTGGTGATGAAGCACTTGGAGCCGTTGAGCACGTAGTGGTCGCCCTTCTTCACCGCCGTGGTCTTCTGACGGGAGGCGTCGGTGCCGGCGTTGGGCTCGGTGAGACCGAAGGCGCCCAGGCACTCGCCGCTGGCCAGGGGAACCAGGTACTTCTGCTTCTGCTCCTCGGTGCCCCAGTCATAAATGGGGGCGGAGCCCAGAGAGGTGTGGGCGGACAGGGTCACGCCGGTGGAGGCACACACCTTGGACAGCTCTTCCACGGCAATAACGTAGGAGAGGTAGTCGCCCTCTTCTCCGCCGTACTCCTCGGGCCAGGGAATGCCCAGCATGCCGTTGTCGGCCATCTTCTGTACGCTCTCCTTGGGGAAGCGCTCGTTTTCGTCAATCTCTTCCGCCAGGGGCTTGATTTCCTTTTCCGCAAACTCGCGATACATCTTCTGTATCATCTTGTATTCATCGTTGAAACCGAAATCCATAAATCCGTGCCATCCTTTCCAGTGGAATGATTGTTTGATGTGCGGCCGTCTCTCGACCGGCCTTGTGGGTGCATTATGGATGGGCAACGTATCATAATCGTCAAATCCCTCCGCCGCACAATCGCCTTCCGTCCGACGCTGTCCCCCGTTTCCCCACCCCGCGACACATCCCGCCAAATCCTTCCTTTCCTTATATAGAAAGGCAGTTTCCAGAAAGAGTGCTGTGGTACTGCGCTGCGTCAAATTTTCATCTATGTAATTTGTTAAATGGCTGCATTTGTTCATACTGCACAATTTTTGACCCCGTTTTTCTATTTTCAGTGCCAGCTCGCACGATTTTTGTGGGGCGGAGCGTCAACCAGGGCCGCTCCGCCCCCCTTCCGTCTCCCGCAAACCCAGACGCCGTCCCGGGAAATGCCCGCCGCGCCCGGCCCGGAGCCCCCCCGCCCGGAGAGGCCCGGCTGCACGCATTCGTTTCCTGTCAGCGCACAATGAAAGTTTATTTACATTTTACGGCCGTGTGCACGACGTCTTTACATTCCTCTGCTACACTATGGCCATGCGGAAAAGCCGCATCACAAAATGGGAGGAATATCCATATGAGTACCGTACAAAAAACCGCTGCCACGCAGTCGCAAAAGCTGATGATCTTTGTGCTGACCATGTCCCTGTACGGACTGGCCACGCTGTTTACCGAGCTGATTCCCAAGTTCCAGGTGGGACTTGTGGAGTTCTCCGTGGAGTATTTCCTGTTCATCCCCCTGACGCTGTCCATGCTCTTCGACCCCCTGTCCGCCGCTCTGGGCGCCGCCACCGGCGAGCTGGTGTTCAGCGAGATTATGCTGGGCCAGTTCGGCGGCCTGGGTGAGCTGGAGAAGTTCCTCACCGTCACCATCGGCGTTTACCTCGCCGGCCGGCTGGTGCGCGACCCCAAGAACCGCGCCATGGTGGGCGTGGCCGCCATCACCGGCACCGCCGCCCAGCTGCTCATGGGCACCATCGTGGACATCGCCAAGGTCCAGTTTGCCGTGGAGGACTTCGAGGCGGTGGCCGGCCTTCCCGAGAGCGTCTTTGCCACCGAGGGCTTTGCCTTCCTCAACGACCTGCTCTTCTCCGGCATCTTCTTCTGCCTGCTGCCCACCCTGTACCTGGTTCCCAAGCTGTACGGCAAGATTGAGCCCCTGCTGGGCATGGCCCCCCGCACCGCCAACAGCACCACCGCCGGTCTGAGCCCCAAGGCTATCCTGGTCTGCGTCATCGGCTTTGTCTGCGCCATCGCCGCCGAGCTGGCCGCCACCGCCGGCATGTCCCTCATCGACTGGGAGGCCGAGTGGGCCGAGAGCGGCACCGCCCTGGCCGCCGGTATGGTTGTGGCCGCCGCCCTGGCTGTCATCGTCCTGCTGGTGATGAAGAAGAACGGCGAAGGGAAAACGGCCTGCTGATATGAACGCCATTGAAATTGACGGCCTGACCTACTCCTATCCGGGCGCCCCTCAGCCCACCCTGTCTGACATTTCCCTCCGGATTGAAAAAGGGGACTTCCTCGCAGTCGTTGGCAACAACGGCTGCGGGAAGTCCACGTTGTGCAAGGTCCTCAACGGCCTCATTCCCCACTTCATTACGGGGGAGTTTCAGGGCCAGGTCCGGGTGGAGGGGCTGAACACCCTGGACAGCGACGTGGGTACCCTGGCCCAAAAGGTGGGCTATGTCTACCAGGATTTTGAAAACCAGATTGTCCGCCCCACCGTGCTGGACGACGCCTCTTACGCCTGCCTCAACTACGCCTTCCCCGACTATCTGGAGCGGGGAAAACGGGCGCTGAGCCAATGCGGGCTGGAGGGCCGGGAGGAGGAGTACATCTGGCAGCTGTCCGGCGGCCAGACCCACCTGCTGGCCCTGGCGGGTGCGGTATCCCTCAGCCCCGACGTGCTCATTCTGGATGAGCCCATCGCCCAGCTGGACCCCATGCACGCCGACCGGATCTACGAGGTGCTGCGGGAGCTCAACCAGAAGCACGGCAAGACCATCCTCGTCATCGAGCACCACACCGAGTACATTGCCGACTACTGCCGCCACGTCCTGCTGATGAAGGACGGGCAGGTGCAGTGGCTGCTGCCCACCGGGGAGGCCCTCCAGCGCGTGGAGGAGCTGGAGGAATGCAACATCTTCCCGCCCCAGGTGACCCAGGCGGCCTACCGGCTGCAAAAGGAGGGGAAGCTCCCCTCCGGCGCGCCCCTTCCCACCACGGTGGAGGAGGGCCGGACCGCCTTCTCCGCCCTGCGCTGCCGCCCCGGAGCGGCCCCGGCCCCCGCCGCCCGCCCCGCTGGGCAGCGGGCGGTCTCCTTCCAGGACGTCTCCCTCTCCTACCGCTCGGTGAAGGGGGAACCCCGCACCATCTTTGACGGACTGAATCTGGACATCCGGAAGGGCGAAAAGGTGGCCCTCATCGGCTCCAACGGGGCGGGCAAGTCCACTCTTATGAAGCTGATGGTGGGGCTGCTGCGGCCCCAGAGCGGGACGGTCTCCCTCTTCGATGAGCCCATCGGGGCCAAAAAGGCGGAGGACCTGTCCCGGCAGATCTCCCTGGTCTATCAGAACCCGGAGGAGATGTTCATCAAGGACTCCATCCGCGCCGACATCGCCTACGCCATGCAGGTGCGGGGTCTGCCCGACTGGCAGGCGCGCACCGATGCCCTGCTGGAGCGCTTCCGGCTCACGGAGCTTCAGGACCGGGACGGCCGCCTCATGTCGGGGGGCCAGATGCGCCGGGCCAGTCTGGCCATCGGCGTGGCTCTGGAGCCGGGCATCCTGCTGCTGGATGAGCCCACGGCCAACCTGGACATCGCCACCCGCCGGGAGATTATGGGCGTGCTGGAGGACATGAAGGACATCATTCAAACCGCCGTCATCGCCACCCACGACATGCAGCTGGTGTGCCAGTGGGCGGAGCGTATCATTGTACTGCGGGGCGGCCGGGTGGTGGCCGACGGAACCCGGGATGAAATCTTCGCCCGGCAGGATCTGGTGGACCTGGTGGGCATCCGCCCGCCGGAGATCTTCTCCATGGCCCGGGCGCTGGACCCCCAGGCCCTCTGCTACACCGTCGAGGAATTTACCAACTGCTTTCAGGAGGCATAAGTGATGGAACGCATGATGAACAAGCTGTCAGAGAGCGTCCTGGACAAATTTTCCATGGACTTTCTCCGCAGCCAGGTGCTGAAAAACGCCTACGGCAACGACGACACGGTGATCGCCGCCCTGGACCCCCGCATTCTCATCGCCTGGTACCTGTTTTTCGGCGTGGTGCCCTGGTTTGTCAACGACCTGTCCTTCCTGCTGGGCTGCTTCCTGCTGGTGATGGTCACCACCCTGCTGGCCCATGTGGCGGGGCTGGTGCTCTTCCTCTTCGCCCTGGGGGTGTTCTCCCAGACGGGCTACCTCTTTCTGGCCACCCTGCTCTTCGGCGGAGACGCCTCGGCCATCGCCCCCCTGCTGGTGCTCACCCTGAAGGTGGCCACCATCTCCCTGGCCTCGGTCACCGTCTTTTCCGGTCTGGACCCGGACCGGCTCAGCAACGGCCTTATGTGGTACGGCTGCCCCGAGCGTCTGAGCTTCTCCATCTCCTACGCCTACCGCATGCTCCCCATGCTCATGGAGGAGTTCCAGAACGTCCTCCTCTCCTACCGCCTGCGGGGCAATCCCCCCGCCCACGACACCCCGTGGGGCAAGGTGCGCTACCTCATCTATCAGGTGAAAACCATCATGGAGTCCTTCTACCCCCTGATGCTCAACACCGCCAAGCGCTCCCGCACCACGGTGGAGGCCCTGGAGCTGCGGGGCTACCGCTACGCCGCCGTCAACAAAACCGTAAAAAAAATAAAGCTCTCCACCCTGAAAGTGTCGTATAATGATTTATTATTCCTGGCACTCTCCGCCCTGTGGGTGGCCCTGTGTATTCTCTGCTCCACTCTGCTCTGAAAGAAGGTTTTTCCCTTGCGACTTGATTTTCACACCCACGGAAAGCTGGCCAAAAAGCTGCCCTTTTCCACCGCCTATACCGACTGGCTCTTTGACGAGGCCCGCCGGGCCGGGCTGGACGCCCTGTGCCTCACCGAGCACTTCAACACCCTGCAATTCGACGACCTGTACGGCTACCTGTCCTCGGTGAGCCGCCGGAGGGAGGACGTGCTGGAGCTGCCCAACGGGCTGCGCATCTTTCCGGGCATGGAGACCGACGTGGCCGAGGGCGGCCACATCCTGTCCATCGGCCCCCTGGAGGCCATTCTGGAGCTGAACCACCGGCTGGAGCCCCACAAGGAAAAGGGGAACTTTCTCCCCTTCGCCCAGCTCATGGACCTGTTTGAAGCGTACCCGGTGCTGGTGGGCTGCGGCCACCCCTACCGCGCCCCGGGCCACGTGCCTGAGCTGCCCCAGGAGCAGCTGGAGCGGCTCCAGTTCCTGGATTTAAACGGAAAGGACCTGGCCCTGGACCGCGCCCGCACGGAGGAACTGACCTACGCCCTGGGCCGGCAGCTCCACATCCCCGTGGTCTCCGGCAGCGACACCCACCAGGCGGTGCAGTACGGCTGCGTCACCACCGTATTTCAGAGGGATGTCCGCTCCGTCTCCGCCCTGAAGGCCGAGATGGACGCCGGGCGGTATGAGATTCAGCTCTCCGACACCGCCGCGGCCCAGGTGCGCACCGCCTGCCTGCTCAAGCGCTCTCTGAAGGAGATTCACGCCCTGGGCGGCGACTATGTCTCCATTCTCACCAAGGAGGCCATTGCATGAGGATTCTCACCGACGCCCTGGCCGGGCAGGTGGTGGAGGCCGTCCGTCAGGCCGGCGCTCTGCTGACCAATCCCTCCGCCGTCCAGACCGTGGTACCCAAAAGCCGGACGGACTTCGTCACCAATGTGGATCTCACCGTGCAGAATACCCTCCGGGGTCAGCTGGAACAGCTGGCCCCGGCTGTGCAGTTTCTGGGGGAGGAGGGAGAAAAAACCGCCATCGACCCCCGCCGTCCCTTCTGGATTCTGGACCCCGTGGACGGCACCACCAATCTGATCCACCACTTCGGGCACAGCGCGGTGTCTCTGGCGCTGGCGGAAGGCGGGCAGGTCTGCTTCGGCGTTGTTTACCAGCCCTATACCGGGGAATGCTTTACCGCCCGCCGGGGGACGGGGGCCTTTTTAAACGGCCGCCCCATCCGGGTGAGTGAAGCGGCCCGGCTGGCGGACAGCCTTATATCCACCGGAACCGTGCCGGGCCGGCGGGATCTGGCCGACCGGGCCTTTTGTCAGATGCGGGCCCTCTATGACCGCTGCCAGGACATCCGCCGGGCCGGCTGTGCCTCCCTGGATCTCTGCTGGGTGGCCTGCGGCCGTCTGGAGGGGTACGTGGAGCTGGCCCTTCAGCCCTGGGACTACGCCGCCGGTCTGCTGCTGGTGGAGGAGGCGGGCGGCCGGGTCACCACCCCCGACGGCGCGCCCCTCTCCCTTCTGGAGGGCAGCGGCGTGCTGGCCTCCAATGGACAGCTTCACCCCGCCCTCATGGACGCACTGAATGAACAGGAGAGATACCAATGGAACTGTGCCTTGCTGTCTCACCCGGGGAACTGACCCGGGCGGAGCAGAAAATTCTGGACTACATCAACACCAACACCGACGCCTTCCTCTTCTCCTCCATCGGCCAGCTGTCCCAGCGGCTGGGCCTCTCGGACGCCACCGTCTCCCGGTTTGCCCGCCACGCGGGCTGCGCCGACTTCAAGGGGCTGAAAAACCTGGTGGTGAAGCAGGCCGCCGGGCCTGCCGCCAAGATGGCGGGCACCCTGTCCCAGGACGGCGTCTTTTCCCCCGCCGCCTGGCTGGAGCGGCAGCAGCTCTACCTGCAAAAAACCGCCCAGCAGCTGGATCAGGCAGAATTCGACCGGGGCGTGGAGGCCCTTATCTCCGCCCGGCGCATCTTTCTCCACGGCAAAAACGCCTCCGCCTCCCTGGCCCGGATGCTGGCCTTCCGGCTGGGCCGGCTGGGGCTCTCCGTCTCCCTGCTGCCCTCCGGCGGCTCGGAGCTGCTGGAGGGCCTGCTCCAGGTGGGAGAACCGGATCTGGTGGTCATGTTCAGCTTTTCCAAGCTGTCCCGGGAGGGCCGGGTCATTCTGGACCACCGCAAAACAGCGGGCTACCGGACGCTGGCCTTCGTCAGCCGCACCTGCATCCCGCCGGAGGAGCAGGCGGACATCAGTCTCTTTGCCTACCGCGGTGAGGAGAAGGAGTACCACTCCATGGCCGCCCCCACCGCCCTGCTGGACGTGCTCACCGTGGCGGTCACCGGACGGCTGGGACAGCGGGGAACCGACAGTCTGGAGCGGCTCCACCAGCTGAAAACCAGCTACTTTCCCCTGGGATAAACACCGGGGCAAAGCCGAACACACCGCATAGGAGGGAATCGGATATGAAGCTTCGGGACCGGGCCAAACAGCTGACAGGCAACCTGCCCGTCCTTCGCGCCGCGCTGCGTGACCCCGAAACACCGCCCATTGCCAAGCTGTGCGCCAGCATCACCGTCGCTTACGCCCTGTCGCCCATTGATCTCATCCCCGACTTCATCCCCCTTGTGGGGTATCTGGACGATGTGATTCTGCTGCCCGCCCTGATTGCGCTGACCATCCGTCTCATCCCCCGCCCGGTCTGGGAGCGCAGCCGGGCGCTCTGCCACCGGGAGCATCCAAAGGATCCTCCGGAAACGCCATAGCGCCCTTCCCCTGTTTACAACCCGCCCGCCGGTTGCTATACTGGAGGCATCCGCAGCCTCCGGGGCCATGGGCGCCTCCGGACGGCAGAAGCTGAATGCGAATAGGAGGATATATGGAACACACGCTTGATTTCAATCAAAAACGCGGGTTCATCTGCGATATGGACGGTGTCATCTATCATGGCAACCGCATCCTGCCCGGTGTGCCGGAATTTATCCAGTGGCTGCACGACGAGAACAAGGAATACCTCTTTCTGACCAACAACAGCGGCTACACCCCTAAGGAGCTGCAGCAGAAACTTGCTCGCATGGGACTGGACGTCTCGGAGGAGCACTTCTACACCAGCGCCCTGGCCACCGCCGCCTTCCTGAAGGAGCAGGCCCCCGGCTGCTCCGCCTTCGTGATCGGTGAGGCCGGCCTCTTCAACGCCCTCTACGACGCGGGCATTACCATGAACGACGTCAACCCCGATTACGTGGTGGTGGGCGAGGGCCGCGCCTACTCCCTGGACACCCTCACCAAGGCCACAAATCTGGTCCTGAAGGGGGCCAAGCTGATCGGCGCCAACTCCGACGTCTCCGGTCCCATCGAAAACGGGATTGCCCCCGCCTGCCGGGCCCTGGTGGCCCCCATCGAGATGGCCACCGGCATGCAGGCCTACTTCTGCGGAAAGCCCAACCCCCTGATGATGCGCACCGGCCTGCGGATGCTGAACTGCCACTCCGCGGACGCGGTCATGGTGGGTGACCGGATGGACACAGACGTCATCTCCGGTTTGGAGAGCGGCATGTCCACCGTTCTGGTGCTCTCCGGCGTGTCCACACCGGAGACGCTGAAGACCTACGCCTACCGCCCCACCGCGGTGCTCAGCGGCGTGGGGGAAATCGTGATGCAGGCCCGCGCCGCCCAGACCGGCCGGCCAGTTTGAACGAGCCGCATTATCTTTCATTTGCAGACAACTAAAATCCCGGAGCCGTTGGCTCCGGGATTTTTTATGCTTTTGGTTCGCTCCGCAGAGCGGCATCACCCTCTGCGAAACCACTCCTTCATGGTGCTCAGCACCCGCACCAATTCCTCCTCCCGGATGACATAGGGCACCATGGCGTACATGTAATTCAGGAAGGGTCGGCTGAAGACGCCCCGCTCGTAGGCAAACTGCTGGTAGCCCCGCAGGGTGTCCGGCTGGTACACCTCCACGCACACGCAGGCCCCCATAATCCGGATTTCCTTGATGCGCGGGTCGGAAAAGCCCTCCATCTCCCGGCGGGTAATTGCCTCAATGTTTCGGATCTTTCCCATATAGTCCTGCTCCTCAAAGAGCTCAATGGACTTCAGCGCAACGCTGCAGGCCAGCGCGTTGCCCATGAACGTGGGGCCGTGCATCAGGGCGTGGGCGGGGTTGTCGTCATAAAAGCCCTCGTAGACCTTCCGGTTGGCCACGGTAACCGCGTGGCCGATGTACCCGCCCGTCAGTGCCTTGCCCAGCACCAGGATGTCGGGCTGAACCAGGTCGGCCACAAAGCGGTTTCCCGTCCGGCCGAATCCGGTGGCCACCTCGTCAAAGATGAGCAGCACGCCGTACTGGTCGCACAGCTCCCTGGCCCGCTCCAGAAAGGAGCGGTCGTACATGCGCATGCCCCCCGCCCCCTGCAGAAGGGGCTCCACCAAAAGGCAGTTCAGACGGCTGTGATGCTGGGCAAAGGCCTGCTCCAGCGCCTCCACCTGGGTGGGGATGTGCACCACCCGGGGACTTTTCCCGTAGGCCCGCAGGACAAAGTGGTAGTCCTCGTCGTCCCCCACCTCCATGGTCTTGAAAGTATCCCCGTGGTAGGCGTGCTCCAGCGCCAGCACCACGGTGCGCTCCGTTTCTCCCCGGTTCACATAATATTGCAGTGCCATCTTCAGGGCCACTTCCACCGCCACGCTGCCCGAATCGGAGAAAAAGCAGTAGTCCAGGTCGCCCGGCAGCCACTGCTGCAGCTTGTCCGACAGCTTCTGCACCGGCTCGTGGGTCAGTCCGCCCAGCATGACATGGGCAAATTTCCCCAGTTGGCGCTCAATGGCCTCGTTGAGCTGGGGGTGCTTATAGCCGTGGATCACGCTCCACCAGGAGGAGACGCTGTCAATCAGCGCCTGGTCCTCCGTGTAGAGATAGACACCCTTCGCGTCCCGGATGGCATAGGGGGGCTTCATCCCCTTCATCTGTTCATAGGGATACCAAATCATGTCCGCTCCTTCTCTCGTCGTACAGGGCTTCCAGCACGTCAACCGGGAGGTCCAGCTCCCGGTCCCCCTTCTTCACGCAGGCCAGCACCTTCTGTCCCGTCAGCGCCTCGCACATCCGCCGGTTATCCTCGTGGAGGGGATTGCCCGGCTCAAACCGATTGAACAGGAGCCCCTTCACCGGAATATGCCGGGCCTTCATATACTCCACCGTCAGCACCACCGCGTTGATGGTGCCCAATCCCGCGTCGGCCACAATCAGGCAGCCCAGGTTTCCCGCCTTGATTACGTCCTCCAGCTGTATGCTCTGTCCGTCAAAGCGGAGAGGGCACAGGATGCCCCCGGAGCCCTCCACCGTGACATAGTCATACCTGGCCTGCACGTCCCGCAGGCCCTCCAGCACCCGCTCCAGCTCCACCGGATTGCCCTCCAGCTTGGCCGCCAGGTGGGGAGATACCGCCGTCTCGTACACATAGGGGCACATCTCCTCCAGCGGCTGCTCAATCCCGGACATCTCCTTGACCCGGAGGGCGTCTCCGGGAATCAGGCTCCCGTCCGCCCGGCGGTCGTTGCCGCTCATGGCTACCTTATAGTAGGCCGCGCGCCTGCCGTTCTCCCGCAATTTTTTCAGCATCAGCCCGGTCACAAAGGTCTTGCCCACATCAGTTCCCGTGCCCGTCACAAACAAGCTTTTACTCATCCTCCAGCACCGCCTCATACCCCAGCTCGTCCAGCAGCGCCAGGTCCGTCTCAGTGGTAATGCCCGCCGTGGTCAGCATGTCCCCGGAAATGGCCGCATTGGCGCCGGACAAAAAGCAGCTTCTGCCCTTGTCGGGCAGCAGCCCTCTCCCACCCGCCAGGCGGATAAAGGCATGGGGCAGCAGGAAGCGGTAGACCGCCACAATCCGCCGCATCTCCTCCTGGCTCAGGCGGCGGTTGCCCTCCATGGGTGTTCCGGGAATGGGGTTGAGCAGATTGACGGGCACACTCCGGATTCCCAGCTCCCGCAGGCTGATGGCCATATCAATCCGGTCCTCCGGGGTCTCCCCCAGCCCCATAATGCCGCCGCTGCACACCGAGAGGCCTGCCGCTTGGGCCGCGCGAATGGCCCGCACCTTGTCCTCAAAGGTATGGGTCGTACAGACCTGGGGAAAGTAGCGGCGGGATGCCTCCAGGTTATTGTGCACCCGGTCCACACCCGCCTCCTTCAGCTTACGGAATTGGGTCTCGTCCAGAAGCCCGAAGGACACGCAGACTGAAATGCCCACCTCGTCCTTGATCCGCCGGACCACCTCACACATCTGGTCCACTTCCCCATCCGGCAGAGCCTTTCCGGAGGTCACAATGGAAAAGCGCAGAACGCCCTGCTGGTGGTTGAGCCTGGCCTGCTCCACAATCTCCTCCGCCGGGAGCAGGGGATACTGGGCCGCTTCGGTGTGGTTGTGGGCCGACTGGGCACAGAATTTGCAGTTTTCCGAGCAGCATCCGCTCTTTCCGTTGATGATGGTGCAGAGGTCAAACCGGCTGCCGCAGAACTGTCGGCGAATCCGGTCGGCAGCTGCGCACAGCTCCTCCAGGGGCTGCTCATACAGGTACAGCGCCTCCTCCCGGGTGATCACTCCCCCGTTCAAAACCTTGTCCGTACACGTGGTTACGTTCATTCTGTCCTCACATCCTGTCCTTGTTTAAAACGGGAATGAGCCGCTTGCCCAGCAGCGCCCCCAGAATACAAAGCACAATATCCCCGGGAACCGCCAGCAGGAAGCAGTAAAGAAACAGCGGCCACAGGCCGATGGGATTCCCAAGATAGAAGTTGCTCATCAGGTAGTAATAGACCATGCCGAAGAGGTAGACGATTCCCAGACCCGCGAAATTCGCCGCCAGCAGGCGCCCATAGCCCGGGGCCGTCACCCGGTTGGCAATCACCCCCGTCACATAGGACGCCGCCGCAAAGCCAATGAGGTAGCCAAAGCTGGGCTTCAGCACATAGGAAAGTCCCCCGCCCTCCGCAAAGATCGGCAGTCCCAGAAGTCCCATCACAAGGTAGACGCACACCGATGTGGCCCCCAGCTTTCCGCCCAGGAGAAGTCCCGCCATCATGGTAAACAACAGCTGCAGCGTGAAGGGAACCACCGGTATGGGAATTCGGAGAAAGGCCCCCACTGCAATCAGCGCAGCAAAAAGGGCACAGAGAATGAGGGATTTTGTTTGACCTGTCTTCATCATTTGTACTCCTGTCTCAAAACCATTGCTGAATTTTCTTGGACACTCTGCCCTGCTTGCACGCCCCTCCCCCATCCCCGCCTCAAGTTTTTCTCAGCATACCATATATCCAAGAAATTGTAAACCTATATTTTTATTATGGTTTACAATTATCCGTTCCTTGGTCCTTTCCCAGGAAATACACCACTGTGACAAGTAAAAAAAGCCGCTGCAGATGGGACATTCTGCAGCGACTTTTCCTTATTTCTATAATAAGTCGGCACCAACGCCGTCTTTATCCATACTCCTGATGATAAAGGCGAATATAGTCTGCAATGGTGGCCTTTTCCGTTTCCCCAACGGGGTTATAGGGCCGTGTGAAGCTACGGTTCATAATGCCCATCTGTGCCAGCGCTTCCTTCCTCCAAATGTTGGGGCTCATCCAGCTGTCACTGAAAGCATTCAGCCGGTTCATGCTGTCCACCTGGTCGCAGCAGTGTTTGCACAAATCCCAATCCTGACGCTTTGCTGCCTCCCAGGCACGGGCAAGGACCTTAGGGAACGGGTTGGCCAGAGAGGGCACCAGGCCGCTTGCACCGCGGGACAGGCCGTAGTAGTTGAGCCGCTCGTCTCCCACAAAAATCTTGAGATCCTTGCCGTAGCGCTCCTGCAGTCTGTCAATCATTTCCGGCTTTCCGCTGGTGTCCTTGATGGCGTAGAGGTTTTCGATTTTACACACTGCATCCAGAGCCTGCTCGGAAATGCTGCAGCCGATGGCGGCAGGAATATTATAGAGCAGCACAGGGAGCTTGGTGGCAGCCGTCACATCGGTAATGAAGTCGATCTGCTCCTTCACGCTGGTCATGGGAAAATAGTAAGGCAGCGTGGTGACCACCGCGTCGGCACCGTTTTCTTCTGCCGCCCGGATGTTTTCAATCACCATTCTGGTTCCGCAGTCGCTTACGCCCGCAATCACCGGAACCCGGCCAGCGGCCTTCCGGACAATACAGGCCAGAATCTGTGCCCGCTCCTCCCGGGGAAACCGCGCAAACTCACCGGTTGTCCCGTTGGCAAAAATAGCATTCACGCCGCCGTCAATTACATAGTCGGTCAGCGCCTCCAGCTCAGAAAAGCAGGGTGTCTCCTGGGGCGTAATGGGCGTCAGCAGGGGAACAATAATCCCTTCAATGGAACAATTCTGCATGTAATCCGCCCCCATTAGTCGCGTCCATATTCCCGGATGTAGTCCCAGTTCAGCTCGATGCCGAGGCCGGGCTTCTCAGGAATGGTAAGGATACCGTTAACCGGCTTGGGCGCGTTCAGATACACATTATCCACCACTTCGTCAAACATGAACAGGTGCTCCAGATAGGCGCCGTTGGGGGCAGCCGCCACCAGATGCATGTGCATGTGCTCCATGCCGTGGGGTGCGAACACCTTATTCCAGGCCTGGGACATGGCCATGATGCGCAGCATCTCCGTGTATCCACCCACACGGGTTACGTCGCACTGAAGCACGTCCACCGCATGATGAATCAGCAGATCCCGAACGCCGTAGCGGGTGTACTCGTGCTCACCGGTAGCCAGAGGAATATCGGTCCCCCGCTTGAACTCTTCCAGGCCGGGAATGTCATCGGCAAAGACGGGCTCCTCGAAGAATTCGATGTTATACTCCCGGATTTGGTTGGCAAACTGAATGGCTGTGGCCGAGTGCCACACGTTGTTGGCGTCCAGCATGAAGCCGATGTCGGGACCGATGGCCTCCCGCACAGCCTTGACACGCTTGACGTCCTCGGCAGGGTTCTTGCCGCCGTCCACGCCCACCTTCAGTTTGATCTTCTGATAGCCCAGAGACACCATGCGCTTGGCCTCGGCCACCAGCTCCTCGGTGGAATAGCTGGTCCAGCCGCCGGAGCCGTACACCGGCACCTGAGGATTGTTTCCGCCCAGCAGGCGGTACAGAGGCATGCCCAGCGCCTTGCCCTTGATATCCCACAAGGCAATGTCCACCGCGCTGTACGCGCAGAAGGCCAGGCCCTTTCGGCCCACTCCACGCATGTAGTGGAACATTTCCTCGTAAAGCGCCTCCGTCTCAAAGGGATTGCGGCCAATGAGCTTGGGGGCTACGGCGTACTTGATAAATTCCCGAATGGCCTCACCGCCCACCTCATGGTAAGTAACGCCGATGCCGTGGATCCCCTGGTTTGTCTGGACATCCACCACCACAAAGCCAATGGTCTCCACCTTGCGGGTGGAATCGGCAAAATTTCCCTTGATCTGTGTCTCGCACAGCTTGACATCCACTTGTGTAATTTTCAGCGACTGCACGTTCATCAATCTCCTGACGTTATAATTTTAATCTACAATGCTGGGAAGGAAGGTCGTAAACCAGGGGCACCAGGTAATTAGGCACAAAATCAAAAGGCCTACTATCACAAAGGGCATAATCTTGCGGTAAAGCTCAGTCAGCTTCACCTCCGCCACATTGGCCGTCACAAACAGAGTCATGCCAACCGGCGGGGTAATGAGGCCTACCGTCAGGTTGAAGCAGCACAGGACACCAAAATGAACGGGGTCAATGCCAAACTCCATGGCCACAGGCAGGAGAATGGGAACCATCATCAGCAGAGCGGGGCTCTGGTCCAGCACACATCCCAGTACCAGCAGGACAACATTGGTCAGCAGCAGGAACATGGCGGGAGAGTGGACATACTCCAGACAAATATTCAGGATATTCTGCGGAATTCGCAGTACCGTGATGGCGTAGCTCATGGCGGTGGCGATAGAGATAATAAACATGACGTTGGCCGTGGCCTTACCGGCGCTGATGCAGCACTCCTTCAGGCTCTTCCAGCTGATCTGTCGCTTGGCCGCCGCCACAATGAGAGCATAAAATACCGCAATGGCGCTTGCCTCGGTGGCGGTAAAGATGCCGCCGATAATGCCGCCCAGAATAATAGCAGGCATGCCCAAAGCGGGCAGAGAATGCCACAGGGCATTGGCAATTTCCTTGGGAGTGGCTCTGTGCTTGTTATAGGGATGGTTGCAGCGGATGGCAATAAAGTAGCACAGCAGGATTTCTGCCAGGCCCAGAATAACACCCGGAATAATTCCACCCATAAACATATCAGACACCGAGACATTGGCCGCACAGACCGCGTAAATGATCATGATGTTGCTGGGCGGGATAATGGGGCCAATAATGGCACTGGCAGCGGTAACCGATGCTGCATAGCCCCGGTCATAGCCAGCCTTCTCCATAATCTCAATCTCGATGCGGCCCAGGCCGGTGGCGTCCGCCGTGGCAGAACCGGAGATACCGGCAAAAAACATGCTGGCCAGCACGTTCACGTGGGCCAGGCCGCCCCGAATATGGCCCACCAGTGTGTCGCAGAACTTGACGATGCTCATGGTCAGTCCGCACCGGCTCATAATCTCCGAGGCCAGAATGAACAGCGGAATACAGAGATAGGTAAAGTTATAAATGCCAGAGAACATTTTTTGAGGCAGAATCACCAGCGCGCCCTCGCCGATGGTAAAGGCAGCAATGGTAAGAAAGCCCATGGAAAATCCAATCGGCACTCCCAGGATGATAACGGCCAGGAAGATGCCTAACAGAGCCAAAGCAAACATTCCGGTCCCTCCTTACTTCGTGATATCATCCTGCAGGTCCTGCAGAAACGACTGCTCCTCCGCCGTCAGTTCCTGGGTCTCCTCCACCACCGGAGGCCGGCCCGCAAAGGGCTCCAGATCGCCGCAGAGGACGCCCAAGAACTCGGTCAGCACTTCGTAGGCAATAAACAGGCAGCCGACAAAGGGTGCGGAATAGAGGGACCAGCCGGGCAGATGCAGACTGGTAGAGGTCCAATCACTGACCGCCTGGATGGCCTGCCAACCGTACTTGAATCCCACAAACAGGAAAAATACGATGACAACCCGCGTCACGCAATACAGGAGAAACTTGTTCACACCCTTCAGGCGGTCGTAAATAAAGTTTACAGAGGCCATGGAATTTTCCTTGTAGCAGATTCCGATGGCAAAATAGGTAATCCAAACAATGGCATCCTGAGCATACTCCGTGGTCCAGGTCATGCTGAACTTTAACTCAAAGTATTTGACCAGGATAAAGCGGTTAATTACCTGCAAAAACAGGTCGGCCGCGCAACTCAGCACCAAAAGTGCCACAATCAATTCCAACAGCTTCTGGGCCAGATTGGAAAAGCGGTTCATGGCGCGATAGGTTTTCTGTATCGCTGACACGGGAATAAAACCTCCTTCTTGGCTGGGGAAGAACGGGGGCCGCTCTGCAGAGAGAGCGGCCCCACAGATTTCCAGGTTACTTTACTGCCTCGATGGCGGCCAGAAGACCATCCACGGCCTCAGCACCGACCTGCTCCTTCAGGAACTCCACGCAGGGATCCCGCATGGCGTCGTGCCAGGCTTCCAGCTCCTCATCCGTAGGAGTATATACGGTCATGCCCAGCTCTTCCAGCTTTGCAACACCGTTCTCGTTCAGAGTCTTGCAGACCTCAGCGGCCTCGCCCACCACCGTGTTGGCAGCGTCAGTGACCACCTTCTGCAGATCCTCAGGCAGGCTCTGGAAGAAGCTCTCACTGATGTCGAAGGTCACCACAGAGGCAATGTGCTTGTCCATAACCAGATAATCCTGAACCTCATAGGTCTTGTCGTTGAGAATGTTCACAGGGGGATTCTCCTGGCCGTCCACAGTGCCGTTCTGCAGGGCGGTATACATCTCGCTGCCGGCCATGGGAACGGGGTTGGCACCCATGGCGGAGACCATCTTCTCACAGATCTCACTCTGCATCACGCGGAAGGTCAGACCCTTGGCGCTGTCCACAGTGGTCAGCGGAGTGTTGGCGGTAAAGCAGCGCATGCCGTTGCAGAAGGCAGACAGAACACGGACGCCGTTCTCCTCAGCCAGCGTGTTGAAGAACTCCTGGCCCCACTCACCGCTCAGGACAGCGTCGCACTCCTCCTCATTGGCAAACAGAGCGGGAGCACTGAGCATCATGGTCTCCGGAGCAATGTTATTCATGATGCTGATGTTCAGGCAGGCCATCTCCAGAGAGCCGTTCAGCAGACCGGTCAGACACTCGTCGGCGCTGCCCAGCTGGTCAGAGCCGTAAATCTCCACCTGAATGCGGCCCTCACTGTTGGCCTCCACTTCCTCTTCAAAGCGCTCGGCCCAGGTGACCTCGGCGCTCTCCTCCCGGGACACGTCGCCCTGGGACATGGCAATTTTAATGGTATAGGTCTCGCCCTGCTGGGAGGCGTCGCCGGAGGAATTGCTGCCGGAGGTGCCGCTTTGCGAGGACGTGCTGGAGTTGTTGCCGCAGGCAGTCAGAGACAGTGCCAGAGCAACGGCAGAAGCCAATGCGATCCACTTTTTCATGTTTGTACCCTCCATTTAAATTTGTGAAATAAATTGTAGGACAATTCTCAAGGCAAATATAGCATATAATATTTGTTTTTGTTTGTAAATGTGTATTACATACGAAATTGCTTTATTTATTTTATGCTATTTAACCAATTCCCTTATCATAATTGTATGATAATATTAGATATGCTCTTATTATTGCCCTGGGAACTCACTTTATCTGGGAAACGTTGACAGGTATTTTCTTCTGCTGTAAACTTATAGTTAAGAATTTAGTGATTTTTCCATGGTATTCATACGAATATTTAGTGGAGGGTATCATTTTATGCAGACAAAAGCAAAGGTTACCGTCGTACAGCAAACAGAAGAGCGGCTGAAGACCTACTTATTTTCCGGAAAGGTCCAGCCTGGCGACAGACTCCCCTCCGAAAAGGATCTGTGCGCTGCAATGGGTGTAGGCCGTGGAAGTCTGCGGGAAGCACTGCGGCTTCTGGCCGCCACTGGCTATGTGACGCTGGAAACAAACCGTGGTGCCTTTGTCCTGCGTACCGAAGAACTGTCTGAAGAGGACAACGTGGGAGCCTGGTTCTCCAACCATGAGGTGGAAATGAACGACTACCTGGAAGTACGTGCGGTGTGCGAGCCCCTGGCTGCCAAACTGGCTATTATCCGCTGCAGTGATGAGGATATCCAGCGGCTCCACCAGATTCATGAACGGTTTGAACAGGCGGTACAGGAAAATAACCGCCAGGAAATTACCGTGCAGGAAGGAAATTTCCACGATGAAATTATTCAGCTGTCCGGCAACGAGCTCCTAATCAATATTTTTAAGCTGCTTCGTAAACAGGTAATTGACTTCCGGTACCGAAGCCTCTGGCTTCCTAATGCCCCTCAGAATGCCGTCATTCCCCACGCCAGGATCCTGCGCGCCTTTGATCTGCGTGACCCGGAATTTGGGGAAAGCTGTATGCGGGATCACGTATCCCTGGCCGCAAACCACATGAAGACCACTCTGACTGAACGCCAGTCTACCTGACCTCCCTGGTGAAATAACACAAAAAACATTTTTTATTTTAGTAAAATCGTGAATGGATTTCCCGTTGTGGCAGAAGTAAGATAATTTCATATAAATTGTAGGACAATCATGACATCTTCGAAATTATCATCATACTATTCAGACGGGAGCTGAGTTATTTTGGAAGATAAGCTGTTCAGCGTTCAGGATAAAATTTGCATCGTCACCGGAGGTTTGGGCCAGATCGGCGCCGAATTTGCCAAGGAGCTGTATTCCCGCGGCGCTAAAGTGGCCATCTGGGGCAGAACTCTGCGTGAGGAGCGCATGAAAGAACTCTTTGGGCCTCAGGCCATGACGGAGCCCAATCTCAAGTTCTATTCGGTGGACATTACCAAGAAAGAGACCATGAATGCCGCCTTGGACGAGATGGAGCGGGTGTGGGGCGCTGCGCCGGACGTTCTTATTAACAACGCAGGATTGGACACACAGCCTTCTGCACCCCCGGAGGTTTCCGGCCCCTTTGAGAACTTCCCGGAAGAAGTCTTCCGCGAGGTTGTAGACACCAATTTGGTGGGTACTTTCCTGGCGTGTCAGGCCGTGGGCGCAAGAATGGTCCAGGCCGGCAAAGGCGGTTCCATTATCAATATGGGTTCCATCTATGGAATGGTCTCCCCTGTCCAGGACATTTATGCCTATAAAAAAGAACTGACTGGCGTGCCCTTTATCAAGCCGGTTGCCTACTCGGCCGCCAAGTCCGGAATCTATAACCTGACCCGCTATCTGGCCACCTATTGGGGAAAAAGCGGCATCCGCGTCAATACGCTGACTCCCTCCGGTGTCTGGCGCGCGGACCAGGACCAGTACTTCCAGGCTAATTACTGCGCCAGAATCCCCATCGGCCGGATGGCTCAGGCCAATGAATACAACGGTGCCATGGTCTTTTTGGCATCGGACGCCTCCAAATACATGACCGGATCCAACTTAATTGTGGATGGCGGTTGGACTGCGTGGTAACGCCTTATCCCCCACGGCCAATTAAAACCGATATGTGGACTTGGTAAATAGGAAATGAACATGGACTGTTTGTTAAAGGATAAAGTTGCCCTGATTACGGGCGCATCCCGAGGTATCGGAAAAAGCATTGCGCTCAAATTCGCCAGTCAAGGAGCCTGTGTCATTTTAGTGAGCCGCCAAATGGCAGCTCTGGAACAAACCGCAGCAGAAATTCGGAAGGCCGGTGGGACGGCTCTCTGTCTCCCTGCGGATGTAACTCAGGATGACCAGGTCCAACAGATGGTGGATACTGCTCTGGAACGCTTCCGCCACATTGATATTTTGGTAAATAATGCGGGAATCAGCAAAGAAATGCCTCTGCTGGAAATGCCGGTTGCTGTCTTTGATGAAATTATGACCGCCAATATGCGCAGCGTTATGTTGGTGACAAAAGCCGTGCTGCCTCACATGGTGGAGCGGGCCCAGGGAAATATCATCAACATTGGAAGCGGCGCCGCATTGCGTGGTCTTCCCGGCAGCGCTGCTTATTCCGCCAGCAAAGCAGCTGTAGTCTGTTTTTCTCAGGCCCTGGGCGATGAACTGCGCAGGACAACTCCCCAGATTCGGGTAAATGTCATCTGTCCCGGTCCCGTGGATACAGAACTTTTTCAGCAATCGGAGCGAAGAGAATTTCTTCTTCAGTCCGGCGGAGATATTTTCAGTCCCGAAACAGTGGCTGACGGAGCACTTTTCCTGGCCAGCGAACTGAGCAAGGGCGTGAACAGCCAAGTTTTGGTTCTCCGCGGTTTTAACCGTTGGTAAGCAGAATCGTTCCACGCTGATTTACGGCTTGCTCAACGTTTCTGCACCAGTGCCGTTTCAAGACACTTCTGATCATAAATGCGAAGTTATCTAGAAGATTGTCTCGGCATTGTCCCTGTGCTACCGGCTACTATATCAAGGAATTCCGACATATATATCTCCCATTCTAGCCTAACCGCAACCTTGGCCCCCGCCGCCCTAAATTGGGTGTCGGGGGCCTGTTGATATGGACAACATGAGTGATGCGCAGCGTTCCCATTAACAAATAGACGGAATAGGAAAAGGACTGCCGTCAGCTATCCTAAACTGCGGCAGTCCTTTTAATTCGTAAAAAGCTGGTTACAGTTCGCCCACAGCGGCCTCCACCGCGTTGAGCAGGTCGTCGGACTCAATGAGACCAATCGTGGCCTTGGACTGGTCACCCATGTAGATGTCTTCCTTCTGGAACTCGATGAGCTCGGTCACCTTCTCATAGGCGATGGAGGTACCCTTGCCCAGCTTGAACTGGCCCAGCTTCTCCTGAGTAATGAAGATGCCGCGGGAGGCCAGCAGCAGCTCGATGCCCAGAATCTTCTCCAGGTTCTTAATCACCTGCGCACACTTCCGTGCGGCCCAGGGAGCCATGGACACGTGGTCCTCCTGATTGGCCTTAGTGGGAATGTTGTCGCACACAGAGGGGAAGGCCAGGGTCTTGTTCTCGGACGCCAGGGCGGCAGTAGCG
>NZ_JBYUOW010000006.1:0-124818 GCF_058136395.1 Pseudoflavonifractor sp. HNCC25GI2 | reverse complement strand
CTTTTCGGTAAGTATGTTCAGCAACCTTTTGCTCTTCTCGTGAACGCAAATTTTTCCATCTTAAGAACACGCATAAAACCGGGGCGGCACTACAGTGCCGCCCCGGTTTTTCATTTCCTTCTGCATATGCTCAGCAGCCTCCCAGCGCTGCCGATTTTGCCGGACCGTTTTGTCACAGCAAAGTCCTCTCGTTTTCTGTAAACAGCTTGTCGTTGATCTCACTCAGATCGAGCTTGTGCGCAATCCCATACATAATAATGGTATCTCGTTTAAACTTCGCATACATCTGGGCATAGCCTGCCCGTTTCAGCAAAGTCTGCGCCTCTTCCAGCTCCACTCCCATGCCCACACACAGACAAAGCAGGCGATCTCTGGAAGGCGTTCTGCGCCCGGAAAAGACCTGATGGAGATAAACCTCGCTGATGCCGGCCCGCCGGGCAAGTTCCGCCTTGCTGATTTGCTTGCCCTCGTAAAACCGCTCCAGCAGTTCCACGATACCTGCACTCAAAAAGTCATTGGAATGTTTTTTCAGATAGGAGTCCAAAGGAGATGGACTCATCAATTCCGTGTTCAGATTATCTGTAGGTGTTTCTTTCATCAGTACCGCCTCTTTACTTCCTGGTCGAAATCATTTATATTAAGTTTAGCGTTTTTTGTATGCAGTTACAATATGCTGACTGCATAGTATTGTGAATTTGGAGGGATTATCATTTACGCCTGGCTGCTTCATGTCTTGCAGGAAGAATATGAAACCATCCGTCTGATGAAAGAAAGCCCCAGAGGAACCATCCGCCTGATCCGGCACAAGGCCACGGGGCAGCAGTTTGTCCTGCGGCAATTCACCGGAAACGGCGAAGTCTATCAAAAACTGCTCTCCTACCGCCATCCCAATCTGCCCACTGTGTTTGAGGCAGTTCAGGAGGGGGAGAACTGCCTGGTCCTGGAGGAATTCATCCAGGGGGATACGCTGGGGTTCCTGCTGCAGGACGCTCTTTTTTCCCCGGCGGAGACCAAACAGATTGCAACTCAGGTCTGCCGCGGCCTCTGGGTCCTGCACAGTCTGGGTGCCGTCCACCGGGACATCAAACCGGAAAACATCATCCTGCGCGGACATGACGCGGTTCTCATTGACTTTGACGCCGCACGGATCCATAAGCCGGAGGCGGAGGGAGACACCCAGATTCTGGGTACCGCCGGGTTCGCCGCGCCGGAGCAGTACGGTCTGTCCCAGTCGGATGTGCGCACTGATATCTACTCTATGGGCATTCTGATCAACGTCATGCTCACCGGACAGCACCCCTCTCAAAAGCTGGCCGAGGGCCGGCTGGGCTGGGTGGTGGAGCGGTGTACCCGGGTCAATCCCCGGCATCGATACAAAAATGTACTTCGTCTGATGGAGGCGCTCTAACATGAACGATGCTTTAAAACAAGCCTGCCCTCACTGCGGAGCTGAGCTCCCTCCGCAGGCATCCTTCTGCCCCCACTGCGCCCAGAGCCTTATATCTCCCAAAAAGGTCCAGGTCCCTTTCCGGTTCTGGAAAAAAATTCTATATTTTGGCGGGGCCGCGGCTGCAATCGCGGCAGTGGCCCTGGGGATTTTTTTCTATCTTCAGCCCAGAACCTATGATAATTTTGGAGAGGTCATGTATACCGACGAGGATGGAACCTATCAGATCCTGGTGGCCTGCAGCAACAACCGGTTTACGCCGGAAGGAGAAGTCACCACGCAAGGGGAGGTGGAAGAACAATATCGGATGCCTTCCCGCCTGTTTATCAACCACGCGGATACCGGGGCCAACGCCGGGCAGATATTCCTCCAGAAAGTGGATTCCGTGACCACTCAATTTATCCAACCGGAGGACAGTTCCAGTCCCATGGTCTGCTCACAGCCTGAATACCTGGAAGGTGCTCCGGAAGCCGCCCTGGTTTCTCTCCTGGATTACACCGGCCGAAGTGATTCGGCAGAGCTGCTGTGGACCCTTCACATGAACAACGGCGATACCATCAAACTGCGGCAAAAAATTACGGTGACTCCCATTGAGACCTATGACTATCACTATGAGGACTACCCTATGGACACTGTGGAGCAGCTGCAGGCTCTGGTGGACCAAATTTCGGAAGAGGTGCCCATGCCCACGGTGGTAAATCTCCACCTTCCGCCGGTCACCTACCAGGGTGAGCTCACCATCGAGGGACGCCCCATCAACCTCTACGGCTCTCAGGAGGGTGATCAGCGCACCACCTTTACGGATACCGTCCGGGTGACCGCCCAGGATGGACCTATCATCTATTTTTATGACCTGAACTTTGAAGGCTCCGGAGAGGAGATTGGTATCTCTGCCTCCGCCCGGTTCTGGGCAGAGAACTGCTCCTTCACCGGCTGGAAAACCGGCGTGCTGGGCTATGGCTCCTCGTGGATTAATGTGATTGCCTGCCAATTTACAGGCAACGGGATTGGCTTCCATTTTAACAGCGACGGGGAGTATGTGAGCCACTCCATGTTTAACGACAACACCTTCCTGAAAAACGGCACGGCGGTGCTGCTGGAGCGGGTTCCCACCGATGTAACTATGAATTTCCAGGGTTCCCATTTCTCCCAGAACGGTGTTGACATTGATAACCGCTGCAGTCAGCCTCTGGATATTTCTCAGGCCATTTTTGATTAAATTCGGATACCTCTCCCCACCATGACGCCCCACTGGAAAAGGTTCTGCTGTAGCCGTCTGCTCATGGTCTCGGAACAACAAAGAAAGACACGGCCGCAGCCGTGTCTTTCTTGTCTATCCCGCCCGGTTCATCCCAACAGGATCCGCTTGATTATTTTTGCACGACACCTCACGGTAACCCCTCAAAGGGCCGGGAATACCGGTTTGGGACGGCTCAGTACACCTTTACAATCAGATCCACGCAGGTCTCGATCCCCAGTGCTCCGCTGTCCAGCGCCAGGTGACAGTTGCGTACGTCGCCCCACTCACAGTCCGTATAAAATCTGTAATAAGCGGCCCGGCGCTTGTCCTTGTCCTTCAGCCGCTTCAGAGGCGCTTCCTCTGTCTCTCCGTAGAGTCGGACAATGCGCTCCGCCCGCTTGTCCAGATCCGCATGGATGAAAACCTTCAGGCAGTCGGCGGCATCCTTCAAAATATAGTCCGCACAACGGCCCACAATGACACACGGCCCCTGCTCCGCCAGCTCCAGGATAGTTTTTCTCTGCACAGTCCACAAATAGTCCTGGGTGGACATTCCCTTTGCACTTCGGTCAGAAAAGGCGTTGAAAAACCAGTTCCCGTGAGCGGTATATTCCCCTTTTTCCTGGATAAATTCCTTGGTGAAGCCGCTCTGCTCCGCAATTTTTTCCACCAGTTCCTGATCGTAACAGGGAATGTTCAAGCGCTCGGCTACCATCTTTCCGATGGTTCTCCCTCCGCTGCCAAATTCCCGGCTGATGGTAACAATTCGGTTCTTCATCCCAATTCCTCCTTTATGTTTCTAACGTACCATATGGGTATCGAATCAGAATGGCCGTTCAAAAATCAAACTATTTCTTTCCGCTTTGCCTCTGCGTCAAGTGCACCAGAAGTCCCTGACAGCTCTCCGACACGTCCTGATAGGTACGCTCAAAATCTCCCGTGTACCAGGGATCGGCAATCTCCTCCCCAGGCCGTTTGGAAAACTCCATCAGCAGATGAAGCTTACCGTCCGGGTCTCCCCCCAGCATCCGCTCCATATTTCGAAGATTCCAGCGGTCCATTCCCAGCAGCAAGTCATAGGCAGCATAATCTGCCCGCTTCAGCTGAACAGCCCGTTTTCCCTGGCAGGCAATCTCGTGCTTGGCCAGTTCCCGCCGGGCAGGCGGATAAACCGGATTTCCGATCTCCTCCGTACTGGTGGCAGCAGAGGCAATATAAAACTGGTCCTCCAGACCCGCTTTACGCACCAGATCCTTCATTACAAATTCTGCCATCGGAGAACGGCAGATATTGCCGTGGCAGACAAACAACAGTCGCGTCATAATCTCAATTCTCCTGTATCCGTTTGCCATATTGTACCACATTCTCGGCTTCCCGACAATTGCCCCCAGCAAGAGGCTCCTTCTTTTATCCACCATCGACAAGCTGAAATTGACAGGGTGCCAAAATCATTCTATACTCAACTGTACGCAGATCTACACCTTGAAGGGAGCGGCTGAACATGGCTTTTGCAGACTACATCCCCTTTTGGAACAAACTGACCTCCGCCCAGCAGGAACGGCTCTCCGCTGCGGCAGTCAGCCGCCAGGTCAAGGCAGGTACGGTGGTACATAACGGCTCGGCCGACTGTCTGGGCCTGCTTGTCATTGAGTCAGGCCAGCTTCGGGCCTATATTCTCTCTCCGGAGGGCCGGGAGATTACCCTCTACCGCCTGTTTGAGCGGGATATGTGCCTTTTTTCCTCCTCCTGCATGATGTCCAGTATCCAGTTTGACGTCACCATTCAGGCGGAAAAGGACTCCCGTTTCTGGGTCATCCCTCCGGATGTCTATAAGGCCCTTATGGAGGAGTCCGCCCCCGTGGCCAACTATACCAACGAGCTCATCAGCAGCCGTTTTTCCGACGTGATGTGGCTCATGGAGCAAATCATGTGGAAGAGCTTTGACCAGCGCCTGGCCGGTTTCCTTCTGGAGGAGAGCGACCTGGAGCAGTCCGACGTACTCCGCCTGACCCACGAAAAAATCGCCAATCACCTGGGCACCGCCCGGGAGGTGGTCACCCGCATGCTCCGCTACTTCCAGAGCGAAGGGATGGTCAATCTCTCCCGGGGAGCTGTGGAGCTGACGGACAGGGACCGCCTGGCTCGGCTCAGCGGCCAGTAAGCCCGCTGCTCTCGCTTACTTGGTTCCCATGTTCTTCGCCTTGCAGATGAGCTGCGTCATGGTGCCCATGGGACAGAACACGCACCAGGACCGGGGCTTGAACAGCACCATCACCAGCAGGCCCAGCACGGTGGAGGTAAGCATCACGCTGTAAAATCCCAGGGCAAACTGAGCCACCCACGGTGTGACGGAGGTCGGGACGGCCCAAGTCCAGGGCAGCTTAAAAGTCCACAGCAGAGTCACCGCCCCACCCAGCTCTCTGGCTCCGGCAAACACCAGCCAGGTAACCCACAGCATCTGAAAAAACATGGCGAAAAAGAACACTAAAAACCCGTAGCGGAACCACTTCTGCTTCATCCACCGGGGAATATCCCGCTTCCGGGACAGCCCGAACCGTCCTCCCAGGAGAGAAAACAACTGTCCACGACCGCAGTATCGGTTGCAGTACGCTTTATTTCCTCCCACCACTGCGATGATCAGGGGGATAAAGAAGCACAAAAGGCCCAGCCAGGCAAACAGGATGTTGAAAAAGCCCAGCGTGAGATACAGTACAGACGCAATCCACAAATAATCATACCAGTGCTTTTTCATCGTTCCGCCTCCCTCAATTCAATGACCGAAGCGGGACACTCCCGCACACACCGGCCACACCCCACGCATTTCGTCCGGTCCACCCGGGCCGCAATGCCTCTGAAAATCCCGATAGCTCCCAGGGGACAGACCTTGACGCAGCACCCACAGGCCACACAGTCGGTCTCATTTACATACGCTCCAAGGCGTCTTCTCCGCGTTTCTTCCATTCCAATTCCTCCCGGCATTGTTGTGGTATCCATCCTACCATACCGATGCACCCCTCACCGTAACCTTGTCACATATCTATGGGACGTCTTTCGCCTTTCTAAAAGAAAATACGGAAATCTTGCGGACAAATCTTGATTTTCAGGGGATTGTCTGGTATTCTTTATTTTAGGCGCTTCCCGGGCGGAGGAGATGCGGGCGGCGAACCTCGCCTCTTGCGCAAATAATATGCAGCGGTATCGAAGTGGTCATAACGGGGCTGACTCGAAATCAGTTTGGGAGCAATCCCACGAGGGTTCGAATCCCTCCCGCTGCGCCATGCCGTCGTGAACGTCACCGTTCACGACGGCTTTTTTATACTTGTCCTCGGCCCGTTCTGCTGCGGCTTCCCTCCAAACCGGTCTTCAAGCCGCTGCAGGCGCCGATTTTGCCCCGAAGATGCAGTAGCAACCCCCGCCAAGAAAAAAGAAAGGATTTCCAATGATCAAACACGCACGCCTCCTTCGCCGTCTCCCCGCTCTCCTGCTGACCGCCGCTCTCTGTCTTGTCCCCGCCTTTGCCGCGGAGACGGACTCCTCTTTTCTGGACGTTCCCATGGATGCCTGGTATGCCCAATCCGTCTACTATGTTCAGGCCCAGGGCTTGATGAGCGGAACAGGCAGCGGCACCTTCTCCCCCAACCTCCCCATGACCCGGGGTATGCTGGTCACCGTTCTGTACCGGGTGGCTGGCTCACCCGCTCTGAGTGACAGCGCTCTGGACGCCCAGTTCTCCGACGTCCCCCAGGATACCTGGTACGCAAATGGCATCTACTGGGCCAGATCGGAAGGAATTGCCAGCGGCTACAGTGAGGAGGAATTCGGTCCCAACGACTCCGTGACCCGGGAACAGCTGGTCACCATGCTCTGGCGCTACTCCGGCAGCCCCGAGACAGAATCCGCCTCCGCCTTCTCCGATGAGGACGCCATCTCCCTCTGGGCAGACACCGCCGTCAGCTGGGCCAGCTCCAACGGCCTGGTCAGCGGAATTGAGGGCAATCTGTTTGCCCCCGCCGGCCTGGCAACCCGCGCCCAGGCTGCGGTTATCCTGACCAACTACGATCAGCAGACTGCGGAACAGCCTGAGCCAGATCCCGATCCGGAACCGGAGCAGCCGGACAATCCCTCCTCCCCACTCCTTCCCAACACCTATGACAGCGATGCCTTCGTGGTGGAAAACGGTTTTCTGACCTACCAGGGGGATGATGCCCCCAGCTATGTGGGCATTGACGTCTCCGCCCACCAGAACCTCATTGACTGGGACAAGGTTGCGGCCACCGGCGTGGACTTTGTCATGATTCGGGCCGGCTATCGCGGCTACACAGTGGGAAGCATCTACGAGGATATCTACTACGAATACAATATCAACGAGGCTCTTCGTGTGGGTCTGGATGTGGGAATCTACTTCTTCTCCCAGGCCACCAGTGTGGAGGAGGCCCGGGAAGAGGCTCTCCAGACCCTGGCCTGGATTGAGGATTACGACATTACATATCCCGTGGTCTTTGACTGGGAACGGGTCAGTCAATCCAACTCCCGCACCAAGGACACCACCGGTGATGTCATTACTGCCTGCGCTCAGGAGTTCTGCAGCATCATCGCGGATGCCGGCTACACCCCCATGACCTACGGCAGTCCCTCCAAGGTGGGAAAAGACCTGCAGCTCTCCCAGCTCACCGACTATCCCTTCTGGCTGGCCCACTACACCACCGACTGGAAGCCCACCAGTTTCCAGTACCACTATGACATGTGGCAGTACAGCAGCAACGGCTCTGTGGATGGCATTGAGGGCCGGGTAGATCTGAATGTCTGTCTGCGGGATTGGTAACCCTGCAGCGCCCATAGCCGAGCTGAGCCTCACCGTCCGGTGAGGCTCAGCTCGGCTGTTTTATGGTTCAACTGGGTTCTGTCTCTCCCTCAAAAACGGTACGGGCCGGACCGCTCAGGTACAGGGTACCCGCTTCCCGCTCCAGCATCAATTCCCCGCCCGGCAGGCGGACGCGGACCCGGCTCTCACACAGGCCATAGCTCCAGGCTGCCGCAAAAGCCGCGCAGGCCCCCGTCCCACAGGCCAGTGTGATGCCGCTGCCCCGCTCCCACACCCGCACCCGCAGGGTATGGGCATCCTCCACCGAGACAAATTCCACGTTGATGCGGCCGGGCAGCGCAGGATGACACTCCAGCAGCGGACCCAGCCGCTCCAGCTCCACCCGCCCTGCATCGGGACAGAACACGACGCCGTGGGGGTTGCCCACATCCACCGGAATGACCCGAACTGGTTCCCCTCCGGCCTCCAGCTCCAGCTCATCTCCCACCGTTGCGTCTCCCATATCCACCCAAATCCACACGGCCCGCCCCGCGGAGATGGTCAGCTCCAACCGGCGTGGGCCCGCGTCGGTGTCGATGGTCAGGCACCGCTTCCGGGTCAGCCCCTTGTCATAGACATATTTGCCCACGCACCGGATTCCGTTGCCGCACATGGCGCCCCGGGAACCGTCGGCATTATACATCTCCATGGTGAAGTCCCCGGTCCGGCCGGGTCTGATACAGATAAGGCCGTCCGCCCCCACGCCGAAATGCCGGTCCGACAGACGCACGGCCAGCCCGGGCAAGTCGTCCGGACATTTTTCCAGGCAGTTGAGATAAATATAGTCGTTGCCCAGCCCCTCCATTTTGGTAAAGCGCATACCATAGCCCCTTTCCGGGCGCAGAGGCAGCCTTTCGCCTCTTTTCTGCAAAACGGACCGCCGCAGGCCTCAAAGCCCGCGGCGGTCCGCCGTTTTCTTCGCCCATGTAAGACTATGCGCTCCAACTGCACGCGCATGCCTTTTCCTCAGGGCCGCTCATATTCCCGAAGGATTCGCCGGGCCGTCTGAACCAGACGCGCCCCCGTATCCATGCTTCGTTTCTGAATCAGCCGGTGGGCCTCCTCCTCGCTCAGCCCCTTCCGCTCCATCAGCAGGTTCTTGGCCCGCTCCACAAGCTCCTGCTCCGATGTGCTGCGGCGGGAATGGAGCAGGCGCTCTACCCGGTGCCCGAACTGGATCAGCAGACGCACGGTGGAAACCGCTTCCTCCCGGCGAATGGGGGTGGCCAGCTTGAACACATCGTCGCTGCTGCAGGCATCCAGCACATGCTGAGGCCCCACCAGCAGCAGAGCGCACGTGGGAGGGAGATCCTGATAGAGCCACTCCGCCGGGCCGTCAGTGAGACGGGGAGAACAGACCACGCAGTAGGTTTGCTGCTTGTCCAGCAGGCGCCGCACCTGGTCCCCTGAGCGGCAGATCAGGCACCGAGCCACCCGCTCCTGCTCCATCAGAGCGCTGAAGCGCTGGCTCATGGCTTCGTGCTCAAAGGCCACAATGATGGTATCCACCGTTCTCCCCTCCTCTCTGCCCTATTTTTGACGATCAGTAGGTGACCAGATACTTTTCCAGCTCCCAGTTAGACACCCGGGACTGGTACTCCCGCCACTCCTTCCGCTTGCCGCGGATATAGTGCTCCGCCACATGCTGGCCCAGCACGTCCATCACCAGCTCGTCCCGCTCCATGGCGTCCAGCGCGTCCTTCAAAGTCTCGGGCAGCGCGCCGATGTTCCGGGCGGTCAGGGCGCCGTCATCCAGGTCGTAGAGGTTATCGGAGATGTCCGGGGGCGGCGTCAGGTTCCGGGCAATGCCATCCAGGCCCGCTGCCAGACAGACCGCCACGGCAAGATAGGGGTTACAGGAGGGATCGGGGCTGCGCAGCTCCACCCGGGTGGCGTGTCCGCGGATGGCGGGAATCCGGATGAGGGTCGAGCGGTTGGAGGCCGACCAGGCCTTGTACCGGGGGGCCTCGTAACCCGCGCTCAGGCGCTTGTAGGAGTTGACCAGCGGATTGGTGACGGCGGTGAAGCCGTCCACATGCTCCAGAAGCCCGGCGATAAAAGAGTAGGCCACGGAGGACAGCCCCTTTTCCCCACCCTCATCGGCAAAGGCGTTTTTCCCGTCCCGGAACAGGGACATGTTCAGGTGCATACCCGACCCCGCCACCCCGTACACCGGCTTGGGCATGAAGGTGGCGTGGAGGCCGTTTCTCTGGGCCAGGGTCTTGATGGCCAGGCGCATGGTCATAATCTTGTCCGCGCCGTCCAGGGCGTCCACATAGCGGAAGTCGATCTCGTGCTGGCCCACCGCCCCCTCGTGGTGGCTGGCCTCAATCTCAAAGCCCATGGCCTCCAGATTCATGCAGATCTCCCGGCGGGTGGAGTCCCCGTGGTCCAGGGGACCAAGGTCAAAATAGCCCGCCTCGTCCCTGGTGTGGGTGGTGGCCCGGCCCTGGGCGTCGGTCTCGAAGAGGAAGAACTCCAGCTCCGGGCCGATGTTGAAGGTGTCAAAGCCCATGTCATGGCAGCGCTTCAGCACCCGGCGCAGCACACCCCGGGGATCTCCCACAAAGGGGGTGCCGTCCGGGTTATATACGTCGCAGATCAGCCTTGCCACCTTGCCCTGGGACGAACGCCAGGGAAAGACACAGAAGCTGTCCAGGTCGGGATAGAGGCACTGGTCCGACTCGTTGACCCGGGTGAAGCCCTCGATGGAGGATCCGTCAAACATAATCTGGTTGTTGACCGCCTTCTCAATCTGGGAGGCGGTGATCGCCACGTTTTTCAGCTGACCGAAAATATCCACAAACTGCATGCGGATAAATTCAATGTCCTCCTCCTCCACCATGCGGATGATGTCCTCCTTGGTATAGCCCATGGTAAAGTACACCCCTTTTCTTTGTCCCGTCTTCCCCGTCCGGTTTTCGGGGCCTGCGGCCGCTTTTTTAGGATGATTCAGTATTGCATTTTTCCCGGAGTTCTGTCAAGAATTTTCTCTGCTGCCCCCCGCTTCTCCAGGCATCCTCGCCCCCTTGTGGAGATGTTCCACATTTTTTGGCGCTGGCTCCGACCACTTTCGTCAGAATTGATTCTTGCAAAATTCCTTTAAATGGAGTATCGTAATGACAAGAAGATTTTCCTGCCCGCTGGGCACGGCAATCGGCTGGCTTGAGTGAGACAATGATGTCGACGGGCATCGTTGTCTCCTTTTTTATATGACCACCGAAGCCGGAAATTCTTGGAAAGGGTTGAAGGAATTCATGAGCGTCAATATCACTGAGATCTTTGGCACCAACGTATTCAGCATGTCAGTAATGCGGGAGCGCCTGCCCAAAAAGGCCTACGCCGAAGTGGTGGACGTGATGGAGCACGGCGGCAACATCACCATGGCCACCGCCGACATCGTGGCCAATGCCATGAAGGACTGGGCGGTGGAAAAGGGCGCCACCCACTACACCCACTGGTTCCAGCCTCTCACCGGCATCACCGCCGAAAAGCACGACTCCTTCCTCACCGCCCCCGACGACAGCAAGACCCTGCTGCAGCTCACCGGCAAGCAGCTTATCATGGGTGAGCCGGACGCCTCCTCCTTCCCCTCCGGCGGCCTGCGCTCCACCCACTACGCCCGGGGCTACACCGCCTGGGACATGACCTCTCCCGCCTTCGTGAAGGAGATGTCCTGCGGCACCATCCTGTGCATCCCCACCATCTTCGTCTCCTACAACGGCGAGGCGCTGGACAAGAAAACCCCTCTGCTGCGCTCCATGGAGGCCATCAACATCCAGGCCCTGCGTATTCTCCGCCTGTTCGGCAATACCGAGTCCAAGAAGGTTACCCCTCTGGTGGGTCCGGAGCAGGAGTACTTCCTGGTGGACCGTGAGAAGTATCTGAAGCGCCGCGACCTCATCTACACCGGCCGCACCCTGTTCGGCGCCCCCGCCCCCAAGGGCCAGGAGCTGGACGATCAGTACTTCGGTGTCATCCGGGAGCGAGTGGGCGCCTTCATGTCCGACCTCAATGAGGAGCTGTGGAAGCTGGGCATCCCCGCCACCACCCAGCACAACGAGGTGGCTCCCGCCCAGCACGAGCTGGCCCCCATTTACACCAAGTGCAACCTGGCCGTGGATCAGAACCAGCTGACCATGGAGACCATGAAGCGGGTGGCCACCCGCCACGGGCTGGTGTGCCTGCTCCACGAGAAGCCCTACGCCGGCGTCAACGGCTCGGGCAAGCACAACAACTGGTCCCTGGGCACCGACAACGGCGAGAATCTGCTGGATCCCGGCGATACGCCCAACGAAAATCTCCAGTTCCTGCTGGTCCTCTCCTGCATCATGAAGGCGGTGGATAAGCACGCCGACCTGCTGCGCTGCTCCGCCTCCAACGCCGGCAACGAGCACCGTCTGGGTGCCCAGGAGGCGCCGCCCGCCATCATCTCCATCTTCCTGGGCGACCAGCTGGACAACGTGGTCAGCCAGATCATCTCCAACGCCGACTCCGTCAAGCTGCTGGCCGCCAGCAAGCTGGACACCGGCGTGTCCACTGTCCCCGTCATCAAGAAGGACGCCACCGACCGCAACCGCACCTCTCCCTTCGCCTTCACCGGCAACAAGTTTGAGTTCCGTATGGTGGGCTCCTCTGACTCCATCGCCGATGCCAACACCACCCTCAACGCCATTGTGGCCGAAGCCTTCTGCGAGGCTGCCGATGAGCTGGAGAAGGCGGACGATTTCAACGCTGCCTGCACCAAGCTCATCCACGACACCATGGTGGAGCATCAGCGCATTGTCTTCAATGGCAACGGCTACTCCGAGGAATGGGTGGCGGAGGCCGCCCGCCGCGGGCTGCCCAACCTGCCCTCCATGGTGGACGCCATTCCCGCTCTCACCACCCAGAAGGCGGAGGCCCTGTTCACCAAGTTCGGAATCTACACCAAGTCCGAGCTGGAGTCCCGCGCGGAGATCATGTATGAGACCTATGCCAAGGTGCTGAAAATTGAGGCTCAGACCATGATCCACATGGCCGGCAAGCACTACATCCCCGCCGCCATTCACTACATCACTCGCCTGGGACAGTCCGTCTCCGCTGTGGCCTCTGCCGCACCTGAGGCCGACATCTCCGTGCAGAAGGACCTGCTGGGCCGCTGCAGTGCCCTCCTTTCCAGCGCTTACAAGGCTCTGGATGAGCTGAAGGCCCTTCTGCCCCAGGTGGATTCCATGACCGATGTGGCCGCTATGGCCATGGCCTACCACACCCGCGTCGTCCCCGCGATGGCCGCCCTGCGTCATCCCGTGGATGAACTGGAGCTGCTGGTGGACAAGGACATCTGGCCGGTTCATACCTACGGCGATCTGATGTTCGAGGTCTAAAACTGCTTACTCCTTCCATTCCATTCCGGCGGAAATCCGTCTCCTGATACCAGGAGGCGGATTTCCGCTGTTTTTGTTGCCCCGGGGGCTCTCTTATGCTATGCTTTCAGTGAACAAACCCGTCCGAGAGGAGGCTGAATTTCATGCCAAAGCTGCACCCCGCCCAAACTGTGGGTTCCCGCCGCATTTTTTGGCTTCTTCTGCCTCTTCTTCTGGTCCTGGCCATTGGTCTGGCTGCGGCGCACCTGTTTTCCCCCGCGCCTCCTCCGGAGGCTCCCCCCTCTGCGGACCTCGTCCGGCCAACCTCTCCCCGGCCTCTGGGCACCCTGCGGGGCATGGTGGCGGATGGGACGATGAACTCCCTTCTGGTCCGGGACGAGGCCGGGCAGATGCACTCCTTTGACCGGATGGGCACCCCGGTGGTGGGCAATTCCCAGGGCATTCTCATCGGCAGCTTGGTTGCTGTTACCTATTTCGGTGACCTCGCCGACGCACAGCCGGAGCAGGCCCTCTTTGTGGCAGTGGAGGCTCCGCCGCCGGAGGAGGCCCAGGAGGAACAGCCCCCCACGCTCCGTGAACTGGCCCAGGCATACCTGGACACCATGACCCTGGAGGAAAAGGTGGGCCAGATGTTCTTTGCCCGGCGGCCCAAGGAAGATGCCCCCCAGGATGCCGCCGACTACGCGCTGGGCGGCTACCTGCTCTTCACCCGAGACATTCAGGACCGGACGCCGGAGGAGGTGGCCCAGGAAGTGGCCGACTGCCAGCAGGCGGCCTCCATTCCCCTGTTCATCGGGGTGGATGAGGAGGGGGGCAGCGTGGTACGCATCAGCAAGTTCCCCGCCTTCCGGGACGAGCCCTTCCCCTCCCCACAGGAGCTGTGGCAGCAGGGCGGTCTCCCTGCTGTCCAGGCAGATACCGCCGAAAAGTGCGCCCTGCTGCATTCCCTTGGCATCAACGTGAATTTTGCGCCCGTATGCGACGTGTCTCAGAATCCGGAGGACTACATCTATTCCCGCACCCTGGGCCTGGATGGGGAGTCGACCGCCCAATATGTCCGGACCGTAGTGGAAGAGATGTCCGCTCAGGGGATGGGCAGTGTGCTGAAACACTTCCCCGGCTACGGCGGCAGTCAGGACACCCACTCCGCCATCGCCCGGGATGACCGGCCCTACGAGGCCTTTGTGCAGTCGGATTTTCTGCCCTTTCAGGCCGGCATTGAGGCGGGCGCCAGCATGGTGCTGGTGAGCCACAACATTGTCTCCTCCATGGACAGCCAGCTTCCCGCCTCCCTCTCCCCCAAGGTACACGCAATTCTGCGGGAGGAGCTGGGCTTCCAGGGCGTCATCATCACTGACGACCTGGACATGGCCGGGGCTAAGGACTTCGCCGGAACGGAGCAGTCCGCCGTCCTGGCGGTGCAGGCGGGCAACGACCTGCTGTGTGTCACCGACTATCAGGTGCAAATCCCGGCGGTCTTACAGGCGGTGGAAGAGGGTGTGATTACGCCCCAGCGCATTGACGAGTCCGTTCTGCGGATTCTGGAGTTGAAGCTGGCCCTCGGAATTCTCCCCCGTGAGTGACCGATTTTTCTTATTCCGGAAATACAGAACGGGCGCGGACCAATGGTCCGCGCCCGTTTCTTCTGCGATATCCCCAATCTTCAAACAAAAGCCCCGCCCGCTGCACCGCAGCGGACGGGGCTTCCTATTCAGGATTTACTCTGAAGGAGATCGATGGCCGCCTTGGCCGCCATCTGCTCCGCCTCTTTTTTGCTCCGGCCAGAGCCATTTCCTACCGCTTTGCCGTTCAGGTCCACTTCCACGAAAAAGCGCTTGTCGTGGTCGGGTCCGGACTCTCCGGTGAGCCGGTAGCCCAATACCTGTCCGCTCTCCCGCTGAACCAGCTCCTGCAGCGCCGTCTTGTAGTCCCGGGGCTTGGTCAGCCCGGCTACCTCCCGGCTGAGGATATACTTCTGGATAATTTTCCGGGCGGATCCGATGCCGCCGTCCAGGTAGACTGCCGCCAGCACCGCTTCCACCGCGTCAGCCCGGATAGAGGGACGGTTCCGGCCTCCGCCAGCCTCCTCGCCCTTACCAAGGCGCAGGTACTCTCCCAGGTTCAGCTCCCGGGCCACCTCCACCAGGCTCTCCTCACAGACCAGGGCGGCCCGGGTGCGGGTCAGCTCTCCCTCGGGCAGGTCGGGGTGATTGCGGTAAAGGTGATCCGCCACCACCATGCCCAGAATAGAGTCACCCAGAAACTCCAGCCGTTCGTTGCTCTGCAGCTTTCCCTGGCTCTCGTTGGCGCAGGAGCTGTGGGTCAGAGCATTTTCCAACAGGGCAATATTCGTAAACGTATAGCCCAGCTTGCTCTCCAATGTCTTCATCCGTATCTCCTCAGGCAAGGCAAAGCTCCGCCATAGGCGGAGCTTTGCGTGTGATTAGTCAATTTTATTCTGAAGGAACCGGACCAGGTCGCCCACCGTGGAAATGGAGGACGCCTCTTCCTCGCTCAGCTCGTCGATATCGAATTCCTCTTCCAAAGCCATGGACAGGTCCACGATATCCACAGAATCGGCATTCAGGTCATCGGTAAAGGAGGTCTCCATGGTGATGGAATCCTCATCCACGTTGAATTGCTCCGCGATGAGCTCTTTCAGTTTCTCAAAGATCATACCTCGCTGCTCCTTTTGCTTGTGGTGTAGTAGACTTCTTTCCTTACTATATGCAGAATCCCTCTGGCTGTCAATAGGGTTTTTCCATTTTTTACGCTTTGACTGTTTCCGGCGTTTCCGCCCCGGGACAACCAGCTTCCAAGAAGCTGTCCTGGGCCTTAACTTCCGCTTAAAAAGCCCTCACATTTCTTCTTTCCACCGGGCTCCTGCGGCCCCGGAAACGCTGGGCTAAGAGATCAGTTTTAGTTCAAGAAGTCCTTCAGCTTCTTGCTCCGGCTGGGGTGACGCAGCTTGCGAAGCGCCTTGGCCTCGATCTGGCGGATACGCTCACGGGTGACGTTGAACTCCTTGCCAACCTCCTCCAGCGTACGGGTACGGCCATCCTCAATGCCGAAGCGCAGCTTGAGCACCTTCTCCTCCCGGGGCGTCAGGGTGGACAGCACCTCCACCAGCTGCTCCTTCAGCAGGGTGAAGGAGGCAGCCTCCGCGGGCTCAGAGGCGTCCTCGTCGGGGATGAAGTCGCCCAGATGGCTGTCCTCCTCCTCGCCGATGGGGGTCTCCAGGGAGACGGGCTCCTGGGCGATCTTCAGGATCTCCCGCACCCGCTCCACCGGCATGGACATCTCGGCGGCAATCTCCTCCGGCGTGGGATCGTGGCCCAGCTCCTGCAGCAGCTGCCGGGAGACCCGGATGACCTTGTTGATGGTCTCCACCATGTGCACGGGGATACGGATGGTACGGGCCTGGTCGGCGATGGCGCGGGTGATGGCCTGACGGATCCACCAGGTGGCGTAAGTGGAGAACTTATAGCCCTTGGTGTAGTCAAACTTCTCCACGGCCTTGATGAGGCCCAGGTTGCCCTCCTGGATGAGGTCCAGGAACTGCATGCCGCGGCCCACATACCGCTTGGCAATGGACACCACCAGACGCAGGTTGGCCTCGGCCAGGCGCTGCTTGGCCCGCTCACCCCGCTTGATAGCCTTGTTCAGTTCGGCGCGCACCTCGTCGGGAATCTCCTCCCCAGACTTCTCCATCTCCTCCAGCTGCTCCTTGGCCGCGCTGCCGGAGACCATGTCCTGGGCCAGCTGAATCTCCTCGTCGGAGGAGAGCAGATTCACCTTGCCGATCTCCTTGAGGTACATACGCACCGGGTCGTCGGTGCCGAAGGAGTCCACCATGGAGTTGGGATCCACGATCTCCTCCTCCGCAATCTCCTCCATGGCCTCCAGCGGGGGCTCCGCGTCGTCGGGAAGCTCGGGGATATAGTCCTCTCCCACGGTATCAATGCCCAGGTTCTCCAGGGTATCGTAGATCTTGTCCATCTGCTCGGCGCCCAGGTCCATGTCCTCCAGCACGTCCAGCAGCTCGGTGGAAGAGAGGTTGCCCTTCTTCTTCCCCCGCTCAATGAGCTCAGCCAGCTTCTCCGCGCCGGCCACGCCCTCGACGACCTTCATAATCTCGACCTTACCCGTCTCCATCCGGGCCTGCATCTCCGCCTGCTTGTCCATTTTCTCCTTCTGCTCGGCGGTGATGGTGTGTACAACTCCGGTTTTCTTTGTCGTGCTCATGGTTTTTCCTCCATATATGCTTTCTTCTCTTGGTATCGTCTCTGTGCGGCAAGCAGCAGGTCATCCCCGCTCCCCTGGCCGCTGCGCAGGAGAGCTTCCCGGCGGATGACGGCTATGTAGTCCGCCATGGCCTGCTGGGCGTTGGCTGCCGATTCCGGCTGGGAAACCACCTGTGCCAGGTGGTCCATCTCCTCGCTGGTGAGGTCCTCCGCCAGCACGGCTAGCTGGAGGGACAGCCCCTCCTCTGCCCGGGCTTTCAGCAGGTCATAGGCCCTGCCCAGCAGAGGTGAGGAAAATTCCGCCCCGGTCAGTCCCTGGGTATCCCTCAAAAGTCCGGGGTCCAGAAGGAGCAGCCGCAAAACGCCCTCCTCCGCCCGGGCGGATCGGATATTCTCGTAGCGCAGGCCCCTGGACCTGGGCTGCAGCTGGCTGGCGGGTGAAAGGTCCCGCCGCTCCTGCTGCTTCTTCTCTTTACGCAGGCGGATTTTCAGCGCCCGATTAATCTCCTGGGCCATGGTCTCCGGGGAGACCCCCGCCGTCTGTGCCGCATGGCCGCCGTAGATCTCCCGCTCCACCGCGCTGTGGAGCCCAGCCAACATCTGGGCCGCCTCCTGGAGAAAAGCCACCTTCTGGGCATCATCCTCCAGGTTAAATTTCTGCCGCAGCTGGTCCAGGCGGTAGTCCACCTGGTTTTCACTCTTGTCCAGCAGCCGTGCAAAGGCATCCCGGCCGTAGCGCTTGATAAACTCGTCCGGGTCCTTGGCCCCCGTCACCCGCAGCACCCGCACCTTCAGGCCCGCCTTTTCCAGAATGGGGATGGCCCGCTGGGCCGCCGCCACGCCGGCTCCGTCACCGTCGTAGGAGATGATGGCCTGCTTGAAGTAGCGGGAGAGGAGCTGGGCATGCTCCTCGGTCAGTGCGGTCCCCAGGGAGGCCACCGCACTGTCAAAGCCCGCCTGGTGAAGGGAAATGGTGTCCATATACCCCTCAGTCAGGATGACCCGCTCTGCCTTGGATTTTTTGGCAATATTCAGGGCAAAGACGTTTCGGCTCTTATTATACACCGGAGTATCCGGTGAGTTGAGGTACTTGGGCGTGGAATCATCCATCACCCGTCCTCCGAAGCCAATCACATTGCCCCGCACGTCGATGATGGGAAACATCACCCGGTTGCGGAAGCGGTCGTAGATCCGGCCGTCCTTGTTGTTGACCGCCAGCCCCGCGTCCAGCAGGTCCCGCTTGTCATAGCCCTGCTTGTTCATTTCCCGGATAAGGGCGTCCCAGCTGTTTGGAGCAAAGCCCAGCCCGAACCGGGTGAGGGTGGCCTTGGAAAGCCCACGCTTTTGCAGGTAGACCAGCCCCTGGGCCCCCTCCGGGGTATAGAGCCAGCCGTGAAAGGCCCTGGCCGCCTGGCGGTTGAGCTCCAGCAGCTTTTCCCGCCGCTGCCGGGCATCGGCAGACGGCCCCATTGTCTCGGGCATCTGCATCCCGGCCCGCTTGGCCAGCACCTCCACCGCCTCCCGGAAGGAGAGGTTCTCCAGCTCCATCACAAAGTTGATGGCGCCGCCTCCCTTTCCGCAGCCGAAGCACTTGTAGATCTGCCGGTCTGGCACCACATGGAAGGAGGGGGTCTTTTCGCTGTGGAAGGGACAACAGCCCCAATAGCTGCTCCCCTTTTTGGTCAGCCGGACCGACTCGGACACCAAGTCAACCAGGTCCGTGCGGGCGATGACTTCATCCAAAAACCGCTCGGGAATTGCCAAAAAGCCTCCTCCTCTCCCCAAAAACAGGGTCGGTACCCCTATTTTTAGCCATTTTTACTGGGAATTATCCGACTCTCTCCCTATTTCAGCGTCCAGCCCATGGGAATGAACAGTTCCTTGAACCGTTCCACAGCGAAGGGAGCGGTCATGCCGTATCCCACGGGGCGTGAGCCCCGCGGGAGCCCTTTTGATTTCAATCCTCGGGGCGGAGTGAATCCGCCCCTCCGGAATCCGCGCCTGAGGCGCGGATTTACTGCGCTTATCGCGCCGCCCCACTGTGTGGGGCCCCACATCGCCGGCCTTGCTTACTTCAGCGTCCAGCCCATGGGAATGAACAGCTCCTTGAACCGCTCCACAGCGAAGGGGTCGGTCATGCCGGCGATGTAGTCGCACACCGCCCGGTCCACGCCCTCCTCCGCCCGGATGAACTGGAAGTCGTCAGGGAGCTCGTCGGGATTGCGCTGATAGTATTCAAACAGCATACGCAGCATGTCCTGGGCCTTGCCCTCCTCCCCCTTTGCCAAGGGGTTAGTATACACGCTGGCAAACATAAATTCCTTCAGGGCCTGCATGGCCTCGCCCACCTCAGGGGACTGACGGATTTCCTTCTGTCCCTCGCTGGCCTGGATGGCATCCTGGACCAGGGTGTCAATGCGCACACCGTGGGTGAAGCCCAAAACGTTGGAGGCCTCCAGAGGGATATCGATGGGGTAGATGATGCCGCCGCGCAGGGCGTCCTCAATATCGTGGTTGATGTACGCGATATGGTCGGCCAGCCGGACCACCTGCCCCTCCAGTGTGGCGGCGGGCTCCCCTTTGGTGTGGCAGAGGATTCCGTTGCGCACCTCCCAGGTGAGGTTCAGCCCCTCCCCGTTCTTCTCCAGACGCTCCACCACCCGCACAGACTGCTGATAGTGGGCAAAGCCTCCGGGCATCAGGCTGTTCAGCGCCCGCTCTCCTGCGTGGCCGAAGGGGGTGTGGCCCAGGTCATGGCCAAGGGCAATGGCCTCGGTCAAATCCTCATTGAGCTCCAGCGCCCGGGCAATGGTCCGGGCAATACGGGTGACCTCCAGGGTATGGGTCATGCGGGTACGGTAGTGGTCGCCCTCCGGCTGAAGGAACACCTGTGTCTTGTGCTTCAGGCGCCGGAACGCCTTGGAGTAGACAATACGGTCCACGTCCCGCTGAAAGGGGGTTCGGACCGGACATTCCTCTTCCGGCCGCTGCCGCCCCCTGGACTGGGCCGATCGGCAGGCATAGGGAGACAATTGCTCCTCCCGCTTCTGCGCCCGTTCGCGCAAGGTCATGCCAACGTCCTCCTTTCTGCAGTACAAGCTACTTATCTTATACGCAATCGGCGGACAAATTCCTTCTTCCATCCAAAAAAATTTTTCTTTTTTCCGCGCAAAAGGACTGCCGCGGAACGGGACCGCGGCAGTCCTGTGGATTTGTTTCGAAAAGGGCGGTTACTTCCGGTTCTTCCGGCTGCCCAACAGCACAATGTAGACCAGCGAGCTGACCGCCAGCAGGTAGGGATAGAAGAGATTGGGAATGATCTCAAAGGCAGACACCGCGCTGCCCAGCTCCGTAGCGGTGGACACAGCGATGAGCATCTGGGCACCGTAGGGAATAATTCCCTGGAAGACGCAGGAGAAGGTATCCAGCAGGGAGGCCGACTCCTTGGGGGTAATGCCGTACTCCTGGCTGATTTCCTTGGCGATGGGGCCAGCCATCACGATAGCAACAGTGTTGTTGGCGGTGGCAATATCCATGGCACCCACCAGCAGGCCCACGCCCAGCCGTCCGCCTACACCGCCCTTGAACACCCGGCGGATAAAGGCCAGCAGAGCGGCAAAGCCGCCGTTCTCCCGAATCAGGCCGCACATGGCGGAGACCAGGATGGTAACCATAATGGTCTCAAACATACCGGAGGCGCCGGAGCCCATGCTGCTCAGCAGATTCATGGCGTCCACGGTTCCGGTGGACAGGGTGATGAGCACTCCGGAAAACACGCCTACCAGCAGCACCACGAACACGTTCAGGCCAAAAATACCGCCCACCAGTACCAGCACATAGGGGATGAGCAGCAGCAGGTTATACTCGGGAATCTGAATGTGCTCCACCCCGGCATTGAAGGAGGCCGCCAGAATCAGCACCAGCGTCACAATGGCCGCAGGCAGGGCAATCTTGAAGTTGGCACGGAACTTGTCCCGCATTTCACAGCCCTGGGTGTTGCAGGCCGCGATGGTGGTATCGGAAATAAAGGACAGGTTGTCGCCGAACATGGCGCCGCCCATCACCGATCCGATACACAGGGGCAGGGAGAAGCCGGAGACATTGGCCACTGCCACGGCAATAGGAGTAATCAAGGTGATAGTACCCACCGAGGTGCCCATGGCCACCGACACAAAGCAGGCCGCCACAAACAGTACCGCAACCGAGGCCCAGGCAGGGGTAATGGACAACAGGAAGTAAGCCACCGCTTCCGCGCTGTCACGACCCGTGACGCCCACAAACACACCGGCCACCAGGAAGATAAGAATCATGGTCATAATATTCTTATCGCCTACGCCCCGGGCCATGACCGCCAGCTTGTCATCAAAGCTCAGCTTCCAGTTCTGCAGACAGGCCACCAGCAAAGCCACCATAAACACAACAACGATGGGAATGCTGTAAAAGCCCATTTCAATTTTCAGCACATATTCAAATACAATGCCCAGCCCCAGATACAGCACCAAAAATACTAGAATGGGCAGCAGGGCTACGGGATTGCTTCGCTTCGCGCTCCCCTTGGAATCCATAACAGGATCTCCCCTTTCTTTTTAACACGAGGTCTATTTTAGGGACATTTTCCCTCCATGTCAATGTATGTTTCCGCGAAAAAGCAGAAAAAAGGCCGGCTTTTTTCCAAAGCCGGCCTTTTTTAACATTCTACTGGCGCTCAGGCTTTCCAAAGCCCATGGAGGTTGCAGTACTCATACACCGCCTTGACCTCCTCGCCCTCTGCCAGCGCAAAGCTGGCCTGGGGCGCCTGTCCGGGCTGCAGATATTTGATCTGGCTTCCCTGGTTGGTCTCAAGGGCAATCCACTGGATGAAGTGCTCCGCCAGCATGGGGTGCTCCACAGAGCCCACCTTTACGTTCACCACATTTCCAGCGGTCTCAACCACGGGAACATGCTTCTCCAGCGCGGCATCCACCGTGCCGGGAACCAACTCCGTCATCTTCTGGCCGCAGCACATCACAGGCACGCCGGTATTCTTGACCATGGTAATAATATTTCCACAATGTTCGCATACATAGAATTTCATATTATCAGTAACTCCTCTCATTACTTTTATTTTATTATACTATACCTCAGCTAAAAACGCAAGCAAATTCTTTTCGATTCCCCCCTTCTCCTCGCCTTTTTTCCTCCTATTTTTTGCTTGCAAAGCCATTTGGTTTATGGTATAGTATAAAAGCTAATCTAATGCAGGTGTAGTTCAATGGCAGAATGTCAGCTTCCCAAGCTGAACACGGGGGTTCGATTCCCCTCACCTGCTCCAGCAAAAGCCTGGAAACCCAGTATTTTCAATGGGTTTCCAGGCTTTTTTATTTGTCCGCGAAGAAAACTGAATGCCTATTTTTACTTGCTTTTTTCGTTTTTCCGGTGTTAAGGTGGTAGGATAAATTCGGAGCATTTTAAACGACAACTTTCGCCCCGCATTCCAACGTTCGGTTTCGGGAACGCACTGTCTCTCCGTGGCCCAATCCTTGAAAGATGTTTTATTGCTTTTTTATGCAAAAGGCGCTAGAATAGTTTTGGATGAACATATTTTACACGGCTCACCCACTTTCCTGCCGCAGGCGGCAGAGGTTTGATTCGATACCGCTATTATGGATTGATTGATGTTAAAAGGAGCGAGACACATGAAGATTGCGGTAACATTTGAAGACGGACAGGTTTTCCAGCACTTCGGTCACACGGAGCAATTCAAAATCTATGAGATTGCCAACGGTGCGGTGACCGGCTCCGCCGTAGTGGACACCAACGGCAGCGGCCACGGCGCTCTGGCTGGTTTTCTCCAGCAGCACGGCGTTGACACCCTGATCTGCGGCGGAATCGGAGGCGGCGCACGCACCGCTCTGGACCAGGCCGGCATTCGTCTGTACGGCGGCGTATCCGGCAGTGCGGACCAGGCTGTGGCCGACCTGCTTTCCGGCAATCTGGCCTATAACCCCGATGTCTCCTGCAGCCACCACCACGATGGTCAGGAGCACAGCTGCTCGGACCACCCCTGCGGCGAGCATACCTGCGACCATCGGTAAGCAACAACTGTTTTTGAAATCCCCCTGCACAAGCACGCTGCATTCGCTCACTGCTTGTGCGGGGGATTTTTATTTCCCGCTCGTCCCTTGGTCCGGGGCTGGCTCCGGGCTTGGGACCAGGCTCTGGAAGCTGGCGGGCAGCTCGACCTTTCCCACCATCTATGCTATACTGACCACAGAAACTGAAACAGGGAGATTCCAGCCATGACAAACGAGGAACAGCGGCATTTACAGCACCTGGAAGAGGAAAATTTCTGCCTGCGCGAGATTATCCGGCACGTCAGCGAGGGTGTAATCCTCACCGACCGCGCCTGTCAAATCACCGTTTTCAATCCGGCCAAGGAGCAGATGGAACAGATGAAGGCGGAGGATGTGCTGGGCAAAATCTCCTGGGACGCCTATTCCCACTCCAGCAAGGAGCAATCCGAGCACAAGCGGGTGTTTGATACTGGAAAGCCCATTCTCAACGCCTACCGCCCCCACGCCTACGTGGGCGATATCCCCATCTATATCCATTACAGCACCTACCCAGTTATCCGGGACGGGGAGACTCTGGGGGTCTACACCATCAGCCGCAACGAGACCATTCTGCGGGAGCTGCTGTACCAGACCATCGAGCACAAGCGCCTTCTCAACAAGGAGGACGTGAAGCGGCTGGAGCTGGTGGGCAAGGCCCCGGGCACCCACTACACCTTCTCCGATCTGGTGGGCAGCTCCCCGGCCATGAAAAGCCTGATTCGGGAGGCCCAGACGGTGGCCCCTCTGAACACGCCCGTCCTCATTACCGGGGAGACGGGCACCGGCAAGGAGGTACTGGCCCAGAGCATTCACAACTTCGGACGGGAGCGGAAAAAGTTCGTGGCCATCAACTGCGCCGCCATCCCGGAAAATCTGGTGGAAAGTGTTCTGTTCGGCACGGTAAAGGGTGCCTACACCGGCTCTGTGGACCGCAGCGGCCTGTTCCGGGAGGCCGGAGACGGCACCCTCTTTCTGGATGAAATCAACTCCATGAGTACCTTTATGCAGGCAAAGCTTCTGCGCGCCCTCCAGGAGCGCTGTGTACGCCCGGTGGGCGGCGCTAAGGAGTACCCCATCCAGTGCCGTCTGATCTGCGCCAGCAACGAGGAGCCCCAAATTCTCCTCCAGGAAAAGCGGCTGCGCAGCGACCTGTTTTACCGCATCTCCGGCTTCTGCCTCTCCATTCCTCCGCTGCGGGAGCGAAGCGGCGACACCGTGGAGCTGGCCCACCTGTTTATCAAGCTCTACAATAAGGAATTCGGCAAGCACATACAGCGGATGTCCTCTGATCTGGAGGATTGGCTGCGGGGCGGCCGCTGGCCCGGCAACATCCGGGAGCTGCAAAATGTCATTCAAAACATGATGCTTCGGGTAGGTGAAACGGAGGAGGAGCTGACCTATGCCCACATTCCCGCCTACGCCCTGGAAATTCAGCCCGCTTGCAGCGAGCCCCAGGACGCCGCTCCCCAGGAGTCGCCCCGGCAATGGGACTTGAACGGCCTGCTCCGGGACTATCAGCGCCAGCTTCTGGTCCAGGCCCTGGAGCAGAGCGGCGGGAACGTTACCCGGGCCGCAGCCAGTCTGGGCATTGGCCGGCAGAATTTGCTGGCCCGGATGAAACGGCTCTCCGTGGAAAAACCGGATCTCCAGTGAATTAAAATAAGTGTATCAAAATAGTACATCCGCATCTTTTTCGTTCATCGCACATAGTTCTTCTGTCCAGCATTGCGCTGATTTTTGATAAAATCCGTCTCCCGTCCCTTGCATATTCATTTGGCACGAAAGTTGCTTTTAATAAATGCACAGGCCCGGCTTTCCCGGCCTGTGCCAACTTTTATCTGACAGGAGAGGTGCGCTATGCCTGAACTTGACAACATTCATCGTGTAACCATTGTAGGAATTGGTACCCAGGGCTCCATGATCGCCTTCCGCAACGCGCTGTATGGCAAAACCGTGGTGGGATACAGCCGCACGGAGGCCTCGATTCAGACCTGCAAAAATAAAATTGAGAAATGGCTGGCCTATTTTATGGAAGAGGGCCGGCTGAGCCAGGAGGAGGCGGACGCGTTGCGCAGCCGCATCTCCTACGCCCGCACCCTGGAGGAGGCCTGCAAGGACGCCCAGCTGGTGGTCGAAAACGTTCCGGAAAAAATTGAGGTCAAGCAGGCTGTCTTTGAGCAGCTGGACAAGGTGTGTCCTCCCGACTGCTACCTGAACTCCAACACCTCCTCCCTCCTGATGAGCGACATCTACGCCCGGGTCTCCGACCACCGGAAGACACTGACCTTCTCCGTGGACCACGACGACCCCATCCGCAACAACTACCTGGAGATGATGTGGAACCCCAGCACCTCTGAGGAGACCAAAAAGGCTGCCATGGCCCACTACCACACCCTGGGCTTTGAGCCGGTGGTGACCGAACACGAGATCAAGGGCTACTCCATCAACCGGGTGTGGCGTGCTGTGAAGCGGGAGTGCCTCTATCTGTGGGCCAACGGCTACACCGATCCCGCTGAATTTGACCGCGGCTGGATGATCGAGTGGAACACCAACATTGGCCCCTTCAAGCTGATGGACCTCATCGGCCTGGAGACCATCTACAACATTGAAAATTCCTATTACGCCGCCAGCGGCGACGAGCGGGACAAGCCGCCGGCAAAGCTCAAGGAGATGATCGACGCCGGCCACTTGGGCATGAAGTCGGGCAGCGGATTCTACTCCGGCTACGACACCGAGGCGGGCAACCTGGCCGTCGATCACAAATAAAAAGAAGGGGCATTCATCATGGAACTGACCGCATATCAGCAGGAGATGCTGGACGGCGCCTGGGGAAAAGGCAAGTCCATGGCCATGCAGGTATTAGTGGGCATCGGCAAGTGCTTTGACGCGCCCCGTCTGGTGCCCATCACCCGGGCCCACGTGTCCCTCAGCGCCCAGGAGGCCGACCTGTGGTTCTCCGGCAAGCTGCTGGCGGCGGGGGCCAGCTGCGCGGTCCCGCCCACCGTCAATCCGGGCTACTCCCTGGACTACTTCGGCGGGCAGATCAGTGAGGCGGCTGTGGAAAATATGCGCCAGGTGGACCGGACCTACCGACAGCTGGGCGCCCGGATGACGTACAGCTGCACCCCCTATCTGGGCGACAATGTCCCAAAGTTCGGAGAAATTGTGGCCTTCTCCGAGACCAACGCCACCATTTTCGTCAACTCCGTGCTGGGAGCACGCACCAACCGGGAAAGCGCGGCCAGCGCCCTGTGCGCCGCGGTGACCGGCTTCACCCCGGAGTACGGCATGCTGCTGGAGAAAAACCGCTTTGCCACCGTGGCAGTGGAGGTTCAGGCCACCCTCCGCAGTGACTTCGACTATGCTGTTCTGGGACTGATGGGCAAAAAAATTGGCAAGGGCATCCCCGCCTTTCTGGGGCTGCCCCGGGACATCTCCACCGAGGCTCTCATTGCTCTGGGCACCCAGCTGAATGTCTCCGGCAGCTTCGACCTCTTCCACATCCCGGGCGTCACGGCGGAAGTAAGGGACATGCAGGACGCCTTCGGCGGAAAGGATCCGCAGCGCCGGGTAGTCATTACCGACGAGGACCTGGCAAAGGCCCTGGAGACTTTCTCTCCCAGCCCCTCCGGCCCCATCGAATACTGCATTCTGGGCTGCCCTCACTACACCTTTTCCCAGTTGGAGGAGGTGGCCGGACTGCTGGCCCAAAAATCCTCCCAGATCCCCATCCACATTCTCACCTCCTCCACCGTCAAGGCCAGAGCCCGGGAATGCGGGCTGGAACAGCGTCTTCTGGATCGGGGCGCCCAGCTCATCCCGGACACCTGCGTGGACGAGGCCTGCTGCTGGGGCTATCTGGCGGGTCGGCCGGGCGTGACCGATTCTCCAAAGGGGGCCTACTATATGGAGACCTCCGGCATCCAACTGGCGGTGCGGGACCGAAGCACCTGCATCCGCTGGGCGCAGAACGGGAGGGTATGCTGAGATGAATGAGACATTTTCCTGCCGGGAGATTTCCCGGGGAATTGTGGAGGGAGAGGTGCTCCTCTCTCAGGACCAGATTCTCTTTTACCACGCCGACCCGGCCACCGGGGTCATCACCGAGCGAGACCACTGTCTGGAGGGGATCAGTGTCAAGGGAAAGATCCTGGTCTTCCCCGGCGGAAAGGGCAGCTCTGTGGTCCAGATGGACGGCATGTATAAGCTGGAACAGCACGGCACCGCGCCCCTGGGGCTCATTGTCCGGGAGCCGGACACCGTGCTGGTCTCCAGCGCCATTATTATGGAGCTGCCCATGGTGGATCGGGTGGAGGAATCCTTTTATAACACCATTCAGAACGGTGACCGGATCCGGATTGACACGGAGCACCAGGTCATCCAGCTTTTGGAAAGGAGACGTGACCTTTGAATGCTGTTCGATTGACCGGACATGACCTGACGCTGCAGGACCTGTATGCTATTGCCTGTCAGGACTGTCCGGTGGAAATTGACCCTGCGGCCTATCAGCGTCTTGCTCAGGGGCGGCAGACCATGCTGAAGCTGGCCCACCAGGGCAAAGCCATTTACGGCTTTAACCGGGGTGTGGGCTGGAACAAGGACCGGGGTGTGGACGAGGACGCCCTGGAACTGGAAAACCAGAAAGTCATCCGCAGCCACGCCCTGGGACTCCCCCCTTACAACACTGTGGAAGAGGTCCGGGCCATGATGGCCATCCGGCTGAACAACCTGCTCATCGGCGCCTCCTGCTCCACCGATGAGCTGGCCAACCGCTACCAGGATTTTCTCAACCACGGCATTACGCCCCAGGTCCCCAAGCGGGGCTCCGTGGGTGAGGCAGACATCACCACCATCACCCACATGGGCATGGCCTTTGCCGGCGAGGGCATGGTCCACTACCGCGGCCAGCTGGTGGAGGCCCATCAGGCCATCGAGGCAGAGGGACTCCCCCCCTACCGCTGGGCACTGAAGGACGCCCACACCGTCATGCTCTCCAACTGCCAGGGTGAGGCCACCACCGCTCTTCTCCTCAAGGAGGCGGAGGAGCTGGTCAAGATGTCCGATCTCATCTTCTGTCTGGACTATGAGGGGTTAAACGGCAACATTGAGGCCATGGGCGAGGAAGTAAACCGGCTGCGCGGCCTGCCCGGCCAGATGGAGTGCGCCGCCCGGTGCCGCCGTTATCTGGAGGGCAGCTACCTCTACGAGGATCACCCTGACCGTGCTCTCCAGGATCCCCTCACCTTCCGGGGCGGTTTCACCATCACGGGTACGGTGATGGATGCCATTCACTACATTCAGGACTATCTGAGCATCCAGCTCAACTCCCCCTCGGACAACCCCTGCATCATGCCGGGCACGGAGCAGTTGTACGTCAACTCCAACTTTGAGACCACCACCCTGTCCGTGGGCGTGGAAATGCTGGCCATTGCCCTGGGCCACCTGGCCCGTTCCATCAATTACCGCATGATTAAGATGAGCGGTCCCCAGTTTACCGGCCTGACCCGCTTCCTGGCCCCCCGGGACGGGAAGGCTCTGGGCTACGCCCAGGTGCAGGATACCTTCTCCGCCCTGGACGCGGAAAACCGTCTGCTGATTAATCCCTCCTCCGTGGATTTCTTCTCCATCGAGGGAGACATTGAGGACCACGCCAGCAACCTGCCTCTGGCCGCCGCCAAGGCCCTCCGGCTGGTGGACAACCTGCGCTATCTGGTGGGTATGGAGGCGCTGTACGCCGCCCAGGCCGTGGATCTGCGGGACAACGTCCATCTGAGCAAGTGCACCCAGATCGCCTATGATGTCATCCGGGAAAAGATTCCCACCCTGGACGAGCCGCGGAGCATCAGCGGCGACATCTTGAAGGCCTATGACTTAATCCGCTCCGGCGTGCTTCTGGAACGTATTCCTTCGGTATGACGGTCCATCCGGTAAAAGGAGAATGAACTATGGAAACACTTGTACTGAACGGCAGCAATCTGACCCTGGAGGCGCTGCACGATGTGGCCTGTAACGGCCGCCCCGTGGAGATTGCCCCCGAGGCTTACGCCCGGCTGGCTCACGGCCGCCAGGTGATGCAGGATCTGGCCCGGGGCGGCAAGGCCATCTACGGTTTTAACCGCGGTGTGGGCTGGAACAAGGACCAGGACATCGACGAGGGCTACTTTGAGACTCAGAATCTGAAAATCATTCGCAGCCACACCCTGGGCATGGAGCCCTACAACACCGACGAAGAGGTCCGGGCCATGATGGCCATCCGGCTGAACAACATGCTCATTGGCGCCTCCTGCGCCTCGGACGATTTGGCCCACAGCTACCGGGACTTTCTGAACCACGGCCTCATCCCCCGGGTACCCCGGCGGGGCTCGGTAGGCGAGGCGGACATCACCACCATCTCCCACATGGGCCTCGCCTTTATCGGCGAGGGTGAGGTGAGCTACAAGGGGGAACTGGTTCCCACCCGCCAGGCCATGGAGGCTGAGGGGCTCAAGCCCCTGCACCTGACACTGAAGGACGCCCACACTATTATTCTCTCCAACTGTCAGGGCGAGGCCATGGCCGCATCCCTGGTCTGGCAGGTGGAGCAGCTGGTAAAGATGTCCGACCTTATCTTCTGTCTGGATTATGAGGGACTCAACGGCAACATTGAGGCCATGGGCGAGGAAGTGAACAAGCTGCGCGGCCTGCCCGGCCAGATGGAGTGCGCCGCCCGGTGCCGCCGCTATCTGGAGGGCAGCTACCTCCACGAGGACCACCCCGACCGTGCCCTTCAGGATCCCCTGTCCTTCCGGGGCGGCTTCACCATCACCGGTACGGTGGTGGACGCCCTCAACTTCGTCAAACGCATCCTCAGCATCCAGCTCAATTCCCCCTCGGACAACCCCTGCATCATCCCCGGGACGAACCATCTGTATGTAAACTCCAACTTTGAGACCACCTCCCTGGCGGTAGGTGTGGAGATGCTCTCCATCGCCCTGGGACACCTTTCCCGGACCGTCAACTACCGCCTGGTCAAGATGGGTTCTCCGGAGTTCACCGGCCTGACCCGCTTCCTGGCTCCCCGGGACGGCAGCGCCCACGGCTATTCCACCATTCAAAACACCTACTCCGCCATCGATGCGGAAAACCGCAGTCTTATCAATCCCTCCTCTGTGGACTTTTACCACATGCAGGGCGGCATTGAGGATCACGCCAGCAACCTGCCCCTGGTGGCCTCCAGAAGCCTGCAGATTGTGGACAACCTGCGCTATCTGGTGGGCATGGAGGCTCTGACCGCCGCTCAGGCTGTGGATCTGCGGGACAACATTCACCTGGGCAAGTACACCCAGATCGCCTACGACACCATCCGCGAGGTCATCCCCACCCTCTCCAGCGGCCGGAACGTCTTCGAGGATATCCGGGACGCCTATGAGCTCGTTCGCTCCGGGCGGCTGCTGGATCGCATCGGAGAAGTCTGAATACTCTGAAACGTCAAAAAAGTCCGTCCATTCTTTGGAATGGACGGACTTTTTTGTTCGGAATCAGGCGATAATCCGGTTTTACTTCAGCGGGGTACGGGTGATGGCACCCTTGGGGCAGTTATTTGTACAGACGGTGCAGCCCCAGCACTTGGTCGGGTCAAAGGAGACCTTCTTGTCCTCCCCCATGGTAAAGGCCTGGAAGTTACAGACCTGAGTGCAGCGTCCGCAGTTGATGCAGCGGCTCTCATCCCAGTGGAGCTGCCAGTAGGCTCTGGGGTACTTCCCCTGGGAGCCCAGCTTTTTGGCCATCTGGATGGGGTAGCAGGAGGGGCAATCACAGTTGCAGAAGCCGCCCTCCTCCTCAGGCTTGCCGTTGGGCATCAGGCCGCGCTTGTTCCACTCATGGAGCAGCTCCACAGCCTGCTCAGCGGTAATCCGCTGGCCATGGCCCCGGTCCCAAGCGGAATTATCATCGTGGCGGAAGTGAATACACACATCCCGGGGCTTATCGGTCAGGTCCATCATGTACTTGCAGTTGCAGGGGACACGGCAGATGAAGTCCTGCTTCATAACTGCCTCGCAGGCCTCGTCCAGGGTCATAAAGTCTCCATCGTGCATGAAGACGTCCTCACCCCGCATTTTGGCCTTGACCACATCCTCATACTGAGACATATACACTTCCAGATCCCACTGGTTCAGCAGCTCCCGGCGAGCCCGGGGAATCCGGACATACTCTTCATACTCAAACTGGGCATAGTAGGGGAAGCGGCTGTAAAAATCGGTCACCTGGTACTGCAGGCCGCCGTTCTCATCCCGCACCTTGCACAGCACGGCCCGGGAATAGGCAGAGGCAATGAGTGCCTCGGGGCAACGGGCCAGCCCGGCCTCCCCAATCCGCTGTTCCAGCTCCTTTTCCGGGATACACGCCTTTTCCATCAGCAGGATCAGCTTGAGCTCCTGCTGGGAGAGCATCTTCAGGGCCTCCGGCCGAAACTGCACCGGCGTGTCAAACAGGTCCAGGGCCTTGTTCTTTTCCTCCATTGTCAGCTGCTTCAGTTCCATTTGGGAATCCTCCTCCATATTCCTTCCTGATTAAAATTCCAGCGTTCCTACTTCCTGTTCCACGGCCCGGATATAGGCCCGGTCCATGACCTGCGCGGCCACCGCCTCGATGAGGGGCTCCAGCGCGGCATCGTTCTCCAGCTCCGGCACCTTCGTACGCAGCAGCCGGTAGACTGCTCCGGTGGCACTGGAGCAGCTCCGGTCCTCATAGCAATCCAGAGCCTGGCCGTCACAGATGAGCTCAATGGCCAGAATATACTTGGCCAATCCAATGGCATCGTAGGCCTTTTTGGCCGCATTGTAGCCCATGTTGATGTAGTCCTCCTGATTGGCACAGGTGGTCAGATTGTCCACCACCGCGGGGTGAGAGAGCACACGCAGCTCTCCCATGAGGCCGGCGGCGGTGTACTGAATCATCATGAGGCCGTCATTGTACTCCGCGTTTTTGTTGAGGAAAGCGGGCAGCTCACTGACCAGACGGTTGAGCATGCGGTCAATGCGGCTGGAGGACATCTTGCACAGGTCAGTCACCGCAATGGTCAGCAGGTCCGAGGCAATGCCCATGTAACTGCCGTCGGCATTGCAGCCCATCAGCGCCTCAGCACTGCCGTCCTCCTCTTCAAAAATCAACGGATTATCCACCGCGGACTGCAGCTCCACCGCCAGGGTGTCCAAGCCAAAGCGGATGGACTGCTTCACTGCTCCGTGGAGCTGAGGCATGCACCGGATGGACAGGGCATCCTGGACCCGGTACCCTCTGTACTTCTCCACGATAGGGCTGTCCCGCAGGATATTGCGGATATTGGCCGCCGTGTTTCCCTGGTCCCGGTGTGGCCGGACGTCCATGATTTTCTTATCCATGGCCATCAGGGTCCCCTTCAGCACCTCCAGGGAGAAGGCTCCGGCAATGTCCGCCGTGAGGGCCAGCGTCACTGCGTCATAGAGAGCCAGCGCAGAAAAGGCGGTCACTGAGGTGGTACCGGACACCATGGTCAGTCCCTCCTTGGACCCCAGGACGGTGGGCTCCAGGCCGGCGCGGGCCAGCGCCTCACCTCCTGGGAGCAGCTCGCCCTGATACCAGGCCTTCCCCTCCCCGATGAGCACCATACCCACATGGGCCTCCAGGGAGATGTAGCCCACAGACCCATGTCCGGGTACGCGTGGGGTCACGCCCCGGTTGAGCATCTGGCGAATGAGCTCCAGGGTCTCCAGGCGGATCCCTGTATAGCCGCAGCCGAAATGGACCAGCATGATGAACATGATGGCCCGCACACACTCCTCCGGGATGGGCTCACCCACCGCGCAGGTGTGGGCTAAAATGTGGTTGCGCTGGATTTTCACCCGGTCCTCCTCAGGGATAAATTTTCTCCAGTTATCCCCCAGGCCGGTGGTCAGGCCGTAGATGGCCTTTCCTTCCCGGCTGAATTGATCCACATGGGCCCGGCAGCGCTTAACCCGCTCTTCGTAGGCAGGGGAAAAGGTCACCGCAGCATGCTGTCTGGCCACCCGGACAACATCCTCCAGTGTAACGGTACCGCCTAAAACAACCGTCTGCTCCATACTCTTTCTCCTTTCCCAGGTATTACAGAGCCCGCTCCACCCGGTTTCCGTCTGCCGGAATGGGGAGATAGCGCACCCGTGTCCCCATTTTCAGCTCGCCGTAAAAAGCGATGTAATAGGGGCGGTAGATGGATCGCATCTGGTAGAGCTCCGCCTTGGGCACCTGCCCAATTTGCCGCCGGACCATCCGCACCGCCATACGCTTGGCCGTCTGGATGATCTCCTCGTCCGAATAGGTGGTTTTCTGAATGGCCTCGGAATCCTCAATTTCAATTTCCCGGGTATTGATGGGCTCCCCGGCATAGCTGGCCGTGCAGCGGGTCCCTTCCACAATCATCCGGATTTTCTGTGAGGGGCGCTTGGAGCCGGTTTTACCCAGCCAGCGCATCAGAGGTGCCGGCTGATAGTCCAGATTAAAAATGACCTCCCGGTTTTCCAGATACCAAAGCTGCAGGGTAATGTCCTTCTTTCCAAACATCGCCTTGCCGATGATATTTCCTCCGCCCCGGGCGACTTTCATTGCCTCTTCCTCCGACATGGTGATCGGAGTCACCTCAATTCGCATGGTACGTCCCTTCCTTTCCCAGGTGTTTGCTGAACATGATTGAAATGGGCTAGGCAAAACCTGCCGGCTCTGCCTAGCCCCGATTTGTGCTTTAACTGAGCTTACTTATGATGCTGCTTGCCAGCATGCTTACCGAAGGTGAACACCTCGGTCAGATAGCGGATGAAGATACCGGTGGTCATCAGAGCCGCCACGGCCGGAGCAAAAATGCCAACGGGCCAATCGGTGCGGGTAATAATACCCCAGCTGATGACAATGGAAAGGCAGGCATACAGCAGGCACAGAGCACCATCGATACCGAACCACTCCACCTTGACCATCTTCTTGATCTCAGCCTCAGCCTTGACCAGAGCCTCCTCACGAGCCTTGCTGTCCAGCTTGGACAGGTCAATGCCCAGACCGGGAATCTCATCGAAGCCGCGGGCCAGCTCATGACCGAACTGGTTACCGATGAGGTAGGCCACCAGGGACAGGGGCAGAGCGATAAGCACGGGATCCAGCTGGCCGCCCAGCACCTCGACGCTGACCGGCTTGAAGTAGAACCACACCCAGGACACAGCGCCCACCACCATGCTGGCCACACCGGCCACATTGGTCTTCTTGCCGTTATACATAATGGCAAGAAGTACGGGCCAGAACAGCACGGACATACCCAGGGAGCTCAGGAAGATAACTGCGTCGTACACCAGGGGGAACTGGAACGCAGAGGCCAGGCCGATGGCAGCGAACACTACGCAGCAGACGCGGGTCGTATTGATGGACCAGCGGTCGGTCAGCGGCTTCTTGCGCAGAACAGCGATAATGTCGTTGGCTACAATCTCGCCGCCAATCAGATAGTAGGAGTCGATGGTAGAGATGATAGCGCCCATCATACCCAGGATGAACAGGCCGCGGGCCACGGGAGGCAGATAGCTGAGAACCAGCTGGATGTAAGCAACCTCGGGCTGAACGGTCATGGCGGGATCCAGAGCGCGCAGGATGATGCCGGTGAAGATCAGGCACACGTCCATGGTCAGCCAGATGGAGAAGCAGGTCAGCATGGCCCGCTTGCCGGTCTTGGGACCGTTGGAAGCGCTGAACCGCTGATAGAAAGCGGGGTCCTTATACATGTTGACACACAGCAGAATCAGCACGATTGCTTTTCCAATGGGAGTGCCGCCCAGAGGGGTCATCAGAGAGGGGTCCACAGGGTTCAGAGCAGCGTCCAGACCAGCCAGACCGCCCACGCTGAAGAAAGCGGTGGGGAACACCAGGGCCACGGAGTTGATCATCAGGAAGAAGAAAATCATATCCGTAACCGCCACGCCCATCAGGCCGCCCATGCAGGCCAGAGCGGAGGAAATGGCCAAAACAATAATGGCCACCACAAACTTGTTGGCGCCCCAAGCCGCCTCGCCCACGTAACCGGCACAGGCAATCTCGGAAATGGACAGGCTGCCGATAACCAGGACAATAGCGCCCAGGAAAGAGGCAAACTTACCATAGAACCGATTGAGCAGCTCGGTCATGGTGGTGTTAACCTTCACGGAGATACGGGGGGCTACCCACAGAGCCAGGGGGAACCGGCTCAGGTGCGCGCCGATAGACCAGATGAAGAAAGCGGAGATACCCATGGTACCGGTGTATCCTACGGTACCGATGGTGCCGTTGCCGCCGTACCAGGAAGCGGCGATGGTGCCTACTGCCAAAGACCAGGGCAGAGACTTATTGGCGTGGTAGTAGGCATCCATGTTCTGGGCCTTTTTACCCAGCTGGCGGCTGACGTAAAAGATAACAATCAGCGCAACCACAATCGTAAGGTTGTCGATCCAAGTTAAGTACTGTATGGGTGGTAATCCTGTCATAAATTTCTTCCCTCCTAAAATATTGCACGTAACTCACACACTTGCGCCTGTAAAACACCTCTTTTCCATTGGTAATCACAGCCTATTATTACTCCAAAACCAAACCGGTTTCAGGCTATGAACGCTTTCATGCTTCCACTGTGCAGCACTGCATCTCGCAAAAGCAATTTGGGCAAAAAAACACATCCTCTCACCTTTGCCCCCAAACACACTGTCTTTTTTATACCAGCAATTTTAATGCCAACTGCTCTCTCATAAAACGATGCGAAAACGGTTCCATTCTTCGTGGTTTTTCTTCTTTGCAGTACAATAAGAAACCATGCGTCAAATTTATGTGCAAGTTTTTCTTGCTATTAGAACGAAAACCTTGCATTCAGCATCTATAAAGGCGTCTCTCCCAGCTCCAACCGTTTCATCCGCTGAGATAAATTTTGACGCTGAAGCCCTAAATCTCTGGCTGTCTGGGAAATATTCCCGTTATTTCGCTCCAGGCGGTAGGAAATGATCTCTGTCTGAATCTGCCGCAAGGTCGCCTGAAGGTCCGTTGTCTCCAGATAAGACGATTCCGGGCGCACTGCCGTATGTTCCAGACCAAGAAGACTCTCAATGTCCTTCTGCAGATCCAGTTCTGACTCCACCTCGGGCACCCGCAGCATGAGGCTGCGCATCACCCGCTCCAGTTCCCGGGTATTCCCTTTCCAGCTGCCGGCCTGCAGCCGATCCTGCAGCCTGTCCGACATTCCGGTTATATTCTTATGGAATTCCCGATTATACTGACAGATAAATCGCTTCGCCAGTTCCAGAATATCTTCCCTCCGCTCTCGAAGCGGCGGAATTGCCAGAATAAAATCAGAAATGCGGTAAAACAAGTCCTGCCGCATCAGCTTGCCTTGTAAAAGCTCCCGAGCCGATTCATTGCTGGCGCAAATCAGCCGGCATCGGATGGGATACTCCTCCATGCTTCCCACCGGACGAACACAGCGCTCCTGCAATGCCCGGAGCAGCTTGGCCTGCATGGCCGTGCTCATGGAGTTGATTTCGTCCAGGAACAGTGTCCCGTCTTCCGCGGCCCGCAGCAGCCCCTGACTGTCCACCGCACCGGTGAACGCCCCCTTGACGCTGCCGAACATCGTGCTCTCCATCAGCGTGTCGGGGATAGCGGCACAATTGACTGCCACAAAGCGCTTGTCTTCCCGTCCAAAATTGTGGATGCTCTGAGCCAGAACCTCTTTTCCGGTTCCCGTCTCTCCTGTGATCAGTATCGAGGCATCCAGCCCAGCAATGGTCTGGGCATCCCGAATGATCTGCTTGATTTGCGGTGAGCAGCCCACAAAATTTTCAAAGGTAAACTTTGTGCCTTTGGCCAGCGTACGTTCCTCTTCCGTCTCTTCTTCCGCTCTGTATAAGCTCCGTTTGTGCTCGATGGTCTCATACAGCAGCTCCCGAAGGAGTGTTTCGTTCCGGCTGACGGTATAAACACCCAGCACCTTGCCGTCCCGTATGACAGGATACGTACTATAATAGATGTAGATGGGAACTTCTCCCACATAGGCGTGGGGGCGGTACGCGTTCAAAATGGGCACCCCGGTATCAAAGACCTGCTGATGCTCCGAAATCTCCCGGTTCGAATGGGAATAGGCCTCCCAGGAAATCTTGCCCAGCACGTCTTCTGCCTTCATCTGCTCCATCTTTTCCTTTGCAGGATTAAAGACGGTGATCCGGCAGTCCTGATCGGTCAGGATGACCCCCTCACTGACATGGCGGATAATGGCTTCCAGACAACATACACGATCTTCCAGTTCCCGGATTCGCTCTTCTGCCGTGCCCGACATCTGTATCGCTCCATCCATGTCGTAATGATGTATTTTATTGTACCACAAAACTGCTGCTGCGCAAATAGCGAAGGATCAGAATTTTCACTCCGGACCTATTGCTGACAAAGACGGCTTCACATGCTGTCGAAACATTCATTTTTTTGCATGCTCCGTACAAAGGCGTTATCGGTATAAGCAGACATTTCTCAGTCTTTCGGACCAGGATTCCCTTCCTTTGGACGAATTTCCGCAACCACGTCATTATAACAAATGGTGGATTTTTATGCAACCTAAAATTCTTTTTTCTTTTCTAACTCCACAGGCAAAGCGTGATATTAACGTGTTATTTCTCTGCATGGGCGTTGCTGTTACTGTGCTTTCCATCCCCCCATACACTCATTTCATGTGCATTTTTGAGAGGCAGGCGGAAATTTTCTATTTCTGCCAATCAATTATTTTCTTTACAAATTATTTATAGATCCTTCCTCCCATCTGTGGTATCTTCATAATAGTTAAGAAATGCCTACATTTTTCTCCATAACACACTCGGAGAAAGGAGATATCGCCCGTGAATGTCATCTCTCTGCTCACCCCAAAGGCCCAGGTTGCCTACCTATATGAGGATTTCACCATCCGTCAGGGTCTGGAAAAACTGCGGGCCCATGGCTACACAGCTATTCCCGTTCTTGCCCGTGACGGACAGTATGTGGGCACAGTCAGCGAAGGAGACTTTTTGTGGCACATTCTGGACGCAAAGGATAACAGTCTGCGGACGCAGGAAAAGCTTCCCCTGTCCCAGGTACTGCGCCCAAATTTTAATCCTGCCGTTCGAATTGATGTAACGCTCTCCCAGCTTCTGGAGCGCTCCATGCAGCAGAGCTTTATCCCTGTGGTGGATGACCGAGGCGCTTTTGTGGGCATTGTCACCCGGCAAAATATTATCCGCCGCCTCACGATTCCCAACGTGGATGACCATGGTGAAGCGGAGACTATGTATGCAGCCCGGCCCGTTTCTGTCTCCCGGCCCACCTGCTGACCTTTGTCCATACCATTTTTCTTTTCTCCCGTTGTGTCTATAATCAAAAGACGCCGGCCATGGTTTCAGGCCGGTGTTTTTTGACTATTACCTTAAATTCTCTTTATTTTCATTCCTTCTGAGTCGGACCGGCAGTCTGTGCGTCTGCCGGTCCTTTCTCGTGCCCCTCTTGCCTTTTTTCAGGGCGTATAGTAGAATAAGGCGATGAGACAGAGCGTTTTTCCTGATTTCCATTCGAAAAACGCTCTTTTTCGCTTGTCCATTCCCGTTTCAGAAGGTGACCCAATGCCACTGAACAAAAGACGAATCTCTCCCTGGAATGCGGCCCTGCTGCTGGCAGTGCTGGTACTGGCTGCTCTGTTCATTCTGGAGTCGGACGACTGCTACTTCTTTTACTGGAAGTATGACAGCCTTCTGGACTTTCTCCTCACCCAGCCCGACACCACCCACGCCAAAATTGTCAGTGTCCCCCAGAACGGGCGCTACCTGGGCAATCTTATTGGCGTGTGTCTGGCCAAATGCTTCGAGTCTCCCCTGTTCCCCCTGCGGATAGTCTACTTCGCCGGGGGGTTATTCCTGCTGTCCTGGGGCGGTGCGTGTACTCTGGCCCGCCCGGAACGGAAGCGGGAAGCCTTCTTTTTCCTGCTGTCCATGCTTCTGCTGGCCCACCGCGGGATCTGGCAGGAGGTATACAGCTGGGGAGCCGCCTATGTCAACTACCTCACCCCCATGGCAGGGTTGTGTTGTCTGCCCATCCTGCTGCGCCGGGCTGAGAAGTCGGAACGCCCCGGAGGGTGGTACGCTCTTTTGCTGCTGGTAAGCTTTGTCTGCTGTCTTTTCATGGAGACGGTAACGCTCTTTCTCCTGGCCGCCGCCTCCTTGGCTCTGCTGGAGCAGCTGTGGAAGCTGCGCCGCCTGCCTGCCCCCTTCCTGTGGCTCTGGCTGGGCGCCGTTGCGGGCGCAGCGGTCATGTTTACCGCCCCGGGCTACGGAGCGGTGGGCTCCGACGGCCTTCGTCAGGCCGGGCTGGGACTGATGTACGAAAACTTTCTCTCCATCTTCATCGGCACCGTGGTGCGTCCCGCCATCCCCGCCCTCATCATCACCGGCTTTCTTCTGTGGCATCTGCGCCGCCAGGGCTGCCGCTGGTGGAAGCTGTGTGCCCTGGCGGCGGTGCCCATCCACCTGGTGTGTCTGGCGGAGTGGTGCAAGGACCTGGCCGACCCGGGCAACCTGCTGCTGCCTGATCCCTCTCTCCGCCTGGCTCTGGTCGGAATGGCTCTGGCCGCCCTGTGGCTTTTCATGGTTCTCCTGTGGCGCGGCAGGCAGGCAAAGCAGACCATTCTGCGGCTCATTCTGGCTCTCTGTCTGTTCAGCGCCCCCCTGCTGGTGGTCTCCATCGGGGGCAACCGCAACTTTCTGCCTGGCTTTGTGGTCCTGTGCCTTGTGTGCCTGGTGCTCTACGACAGCGCCCGGGATGCCGGACTGAAGCTTCTCCGCTGGCCCCGTGCCCTGGCCCTGCTGGCCTGCTGCGCCCTGATCGTTGTGTATGGCGTCAACTGCCGCGTCTATTATCAGCGCATGGCCTACGCCCGGGAGCAGGTGGCCGCCGGAGCGGAACAGATTACCCTCCCTCTGCTCCCCTTCGCCGGGTTTGCCCGGAATGAACAGGAGTGGAAGGGCGACCTCTCCTATCAAATCTATCGCGAGACCCCCTGGGATGTGGGCTTTACCTTTATATCCTACGAGAAATGGGCCCAGTCGGGGCAGCGCTTAGGAGGCGATTGAATTGAAGGGCAAACTTGATACTCCTCCTCTTCTCTGGGGTCGGGTGGTCCTGTACGCCCTGCTCACCAGCTTTGCCTTGTCCGTGCAGATCACCATGCCAGGCAGCTACGATTCCCTCGCCTTTGCGGATCGCGTGGGACAGCTGGTACAGGGCAGCGGCGCGGTCTATCTGGTGCTGGTCCTGGCCCTGATCTTTTACTATCAGCGCCTGCTCCCTCTGACCCGCCCCTTCCTGCCCAGCGCCGCTCTGGTGTCCCTGTTCTTTGCCCTGTGCCTGCTCTTCGGTCAGAGCTTTGAGGCCACGGACAGCTGGGCTCCTGTGTTGGGAAGCCCCCTGCGCATTGCGATGTCCTTTGTCCGGACTGTGGGATACGCCCTGTTCTTCCTCCCCCTGCTGTCCGCTCTCTTCCACTGGCTGGACCGGCGTGCCAAGACTGCCCCGTCCGCTCCCCTCACCCGAAACGGACAGCTGCGTTTCTTTTTCCTGTGCTTCGGCCTTATTCTGCTGTTCTGGCTGCCCTATCTGCTGCTGTGTTACCCCGGCAGTGTCACCTATGACGGCATGTACCAGATGGAGCAGTACTTCGGACTGACTGAGGCCACCAACCACCACCCCTGGCTGTCCACTCTGCTTATGGGCTGGATTGTAAGCCTGGGTGGGGACAACCTGTCTCTGGGTGTCTTCCTCTATATACTTTTCCAGAGCCTGGTGTGCGCCGCCGCCCTGGCCGGGGTGTGCTGGCAGGTGCGGGTCTTGGCTGGCCGGGTGCCCGCCTGGCTGTCTCTGGCCTTCTTCGCCCTGGTGCCCAACTTCGGAGGCTACGCCCAGATGTTCGTAAAGGACACCCTGTTTTTCGGTGTGTTCGCCGCCTTCTTCCTGTGTGTGGTTCTCTTTTTAAAGGTCCGGGGAAAGGCTGGGCCGCTGCTGTGGGCAGGCCTGCTGCTCACGGGGCTGTTGTGTGCCCTGCTGCGCAACAACGGACTCTACATTGTGGTGCCCACTCTGTTTCTGCTGATTCCCGCCGCCCGTACCCTCTCCGCCCGCCTGGGCGCCGCCGGAATCGGTGCAGGAATCATGATCGTCTATCTGTGCTTCAACCAGGTTTTGCTCCCCGCCTGGGGCGTGGCTCCCGGCTCGGTGCGGGAGGTGCTGAGCCTCCCCTTCCAGCAGACGGCCCGCTACGTTCAGGTCTGCGGTGACACCCTGACGGAGGAGGAAATTGCCGTCATTGACAGCGTTCTGGACTACGAAACCCTGGTCACTTCCTACGACCCCCGGGTGTCCGACCCGGTGAAAAACACCTACCACGGGGACAGCGAAGCGCTGAAGGAGTACCTGGGACTTTGGCTGCGCCAGGGACTGCGCCGCCCGGATATCTATCTGGAGGCCACCCTCAACAGCATGTTCGGCTATTTTCTTCCCGGATACCGCTACGGGCCCTTCGGCGGCAACTACTTCTTCATGCAGGAATCCAGCCATGGGCTGGAGGTGGAATTCGCCCGCCCCAACGCCCCTCAGCTGGCCGACGCCTTCAGCCGGCTCTGGAGCCAGGCTCCGGGACTTGGGCTGCTCAACGCCCCGGGCACCTTCTCCTGGCTGCTGGTGCTGGCCTCCGTGGCCCTGCTGCGCCGGCGAAAGGGAGTCGCTCTCATCGCCTGTCTCCCCCTGTGGCTGGCTCTGGGCATCTGCTGCGTCTCCCCGGTCAACGCCCTGGTGCGCTACATGCTGCCCATTATGGCCGCCACTCCCCTGCTGCTGGCCTACACGTTCTCTGCGCTGGGGAACCATGACAAAGGAGGTACGCTCTCCCATGGATAAAATTGCCGTACTCATTCCCTGCTACAACGAGGCTGCCACTATTGAAAAGGTGGTGCGGGATTTCCGCGCCGCCCTTCCCGAGGCGGTCATCTACGTCTACGACAACAACTCCACCGACCACACTGATGAGATTGCCCGGGCGGCGGGGGCCGTGGTGCGCTACGAGCGCCGCCAGGGCAAGGGCAACGTCATGCGCACCATGTTCCGGGACATTGAAGCACAGTGCTACCTCATGGCCGACGGGGATGACACCTACCCCGCCCAATACGCTCCCCAGATGGTCCGCGCCGTGTTGGAGGATGGGGCCGACATGGTCATCGGCGACCGGCTGTCCTCCACCTACTTTACCGAGAACAAGCGCCCCTTCCACAATGTGGGCAACGTGCTGGTGCGCAAGCTGGTCAACTACTTCTTCAAAGGAAACATCCAGGACATCATGACCGGCTACCGTGCCTTCAGTCGCCTGTTTGTGAAGACCTACCCGGTGCTGTCCAAAGGCTTTGAGATCGAGACGGAGATGTCCATCCACGCCCTGGACAAAAACTTCCGTCTGGTCAACATCCCCGTGGACTACCGGGACCGCCCCGCGGGGAGCGAGTCCAAGCTGAACACCTACTCCGACGGGGCCAAGGTATTGGCCACTATCTTCCGTCTGGTGAAGGACTATAAGCCCCTGGTGTTTTTCTCCACCGTGGCCCTGCTGCTGGCCGCCGTGGCTCTCATTCTTTTTGTTCCCGTCTTTTGGGACTATCTGGAGACCGGCCTGGTCCCCCGGTTCCCCACTCTCATTGTGGCGTGCTTCCTGTTCCTGGGGGGACTGCTCACCTTCTGCTGTGGGCTTATTCTGGACACTGTCATCAAAAAGGACCGGCAGAACTTTGAGCTGTGGCTCAATCTGTTCCGGGCTACGGAAGAAAAATCATGAAAAAAATTGTGCCATTTTTGAAACAGCTGGTTCGGGACCCCAGCCTGTACTCCTTTCTGCTCATCGGGCTGGGCAACACGGCCATCAGCCTGGCACTGCAGTTTCTCTTTTACTCCCACCTCCACTGGGGCTACTGGCCCTCCAGCGCGCTGGCCTTTTTCTTGGCCAGCATCTCCAGCTTCTGCCTCAACCGGCGGTACAGCTTCCACAGCCAGGGCAACGTTTGGGTGGACGCCCTGCGCTTTTCCATCAACATCGCCGTGTGCTACCTCATCGCCTACGGCATCGCCCAGCCCCTGACCAACTGGATTGTTCCGCTGCTGGGATGGCCGTTTCTGGTTCGCTGGCAGGGTGAGCTGTCCCTGCTGGCCGGCAACGGGCTTTTTACCTGTCTCAATTATTTTGGCCAGCGCTTCTTTGCGTTTCCCAACCAAAGGAAATCTGCCTGAGAAGAACCTGTTTTTGTTTTCCATTTCATGTATAGTTCTCCGGTTTGGGGGTATGCTACCAATACCCTCAAGGAAAGGAGGTCTGCAGCATGAGTTCCAATCGGCAAAACACCCCCAGCAGCCAGAATCCTTCTGACCCTCAGGCTTCCAAGAATCAGCAGCGGAGCCAGAAGAATCAGAAGGGCCAGAAGATGTCTTCCAGCCAGACTGAGCGCTGACATCCCCCAAGCCATCCAAGTCTTCCATCCCTCTCCAACCATGCCCGTCCACACCTGTGTGGACGGGTTTTTTATTGCCCGACTTGGCTTTCCATGGTTGGATAAATTTACCTGATAAAATCTGTTACGGTTCGACAAAAAACTTTCATTTTGGCCCTGTTCTCCCTTGCTTTTTTTCCTGGAAAACGGTATAAATAGAGGTGGTGTGGTTGCACCGTTTTTGGAAGGGTGGTTGTCTACTTGGGTTATGTAACCGAATCTCACAATCTGTTTCCCCTCTCCCTGAGCCAGAACAATATCTGGGATGTGGAGCGGGCCTGCCCTGGTACCTCCATCAATAACATCTGCACCACCCTTCATATTCAGGGACGGGTGGATTTTCCCGCCCTTCAGCGCAGCGTGGACTTTGTTCTGGCCGCCGACGGCTCGCTGCGCACTCGTTTTATTCTTCAGGATCAGACTCCCATGCAGTATCAGGCCCCCTTTCAGCGGGAACAGGTACCCATCTATGACTTTTCCCAGACCAGTCAGGAGGGTATTCACCGCTGGGAGGAGGCCTTTACCCGTGAGGTCATGCCGCTGCTGGACGCTCCCCTGTACCGCTTTGTGCTGCTGCGCACCGGGGAGAATACCGGCGGACTGGTGGTAAAGCTGCACCACCTCATCTCCGACGGCTGGACCCAGGCCCTGGTATGCAACCGCATCGGACAGGTCTATCTGCACCTGCTGGCCGGGCGGGAGCCCCATCTGGACCCCATCCCCAGCTATGAGAACCACATTGAGGAAGAAAAGCGCTACCTCGCCTCCCCTGCCTTCAATCGGGACGAGGCTTACTGGAAGAAAGTGCTGGAGCAGTCCGGCGAGGCCACCATGCTCAAGTCCGTGCGGGGAGCCGCCGTCAGTCCGGTGGGCCATCGGCTCTCCTTTCAGCTGCCCCAGGACCTGAACAACGACATCTATTCCTTCTGCATGAGCCGCCGGGTGGCTCCCTTTTCTGTCTTCTACATGGCGCTGGCCATCTACTTCAAGCGCATCGGCGGAGCCGACCGCTTTACCATCGGCGTTCCCATTTTTAACCGCATGAACTTTGCCGCCAAGCAGACCAGCGGCATGTTTGTCAGCACCCTGCCCTTTTACAGCCAGATCTCCGGGGACTGGACGCTGAACGAATTCAACGACCAGCTCAACGAGAACTGGTTCAATATGCTGCGCCATCAGCGCTATCCCTTTGATAAGATTATGCAGCTGGCGGGCGATCAGGAGCGGCTGTTTCACATCGCCTTCTCCTACCAGAACACCCAGCTGCTGGAGAGCCCCGACGCCTTTGTCCGCTTCACCGGCCGCTGGCACTACAGCGGCTATCAGCTGGAGCAGCTGTGCATCCACCTGAGCAATCTGGAGGACAACCGCCGCTATTCGGTGGACTACGACTATCTGGCCCAGCTCTTTTCTCCCCGGGAGATCGAAACCCTTCACACCTGCCTGGTGAACATCCTGCGGGAGGCCCTGGCCGCCCCTGACCGGCCCATCTGCCAGCTGGCGGTGCTGGGCCCCGGGGAGCGGGAGCGGGTGGTCTATACCTTCAACCGCTCCGCCCGTCCCATCTACGAGCCCGACCTCTACCGCCGCTTTGAGCGCTGGGTGCGCACCAACTCCGGCCGTGCCGCCCTCATCTGCCGTGGTCAGCGGATCACCTACCGTCAGCTGGAGGAGCAGGCTGCCCGGGTGCACGCCGCCCTCCTGCGGCTGGGTGTCACGCCCGGCACTTTGGCCGCCGTTCTTCTTCCCCGGGATGTCCCCCTGTTTGCCGCCATGATGGGTATTCTCCGCAGCGGCGGGGCCTTCCTGCTGCTCCCCGCCACTCTGCCGGAGCACCGGATTCGTGAGATCCTCACCCAGAGCGGCGCCGCCGCCCTCATCTCTACCCGGCCGCTGGCCGCCCCCTACGGAGACCTGCTGCCCCTGGTGGACGCGGAGGACCTGCCCGGTCCCACCGACTGTCCCCCCGTGGAGACCCAGGCCAATGAGCTGGCCTACGTGGTATATACCTCCGGTTCCACCGGCACCCCCAAGGGGGTGGAGGTGGGCCGGCGCTCCCTGCTCAACCTGGCCCTGGCTATGGAACCCATTTACAGCGAGGGGGCCGTGCTGTCGGTATGCAGCGTAGGCTTTGACGCCTTTCTTCTTGAGAGCGCCGCCGCCCTGCTGGATGGGCGGACCATTGTGCTGCCCTCCGACGAGGAGCTGGAGTCCCCCCGGCGTCTGGCCGGTCTCATCACCGGCTACGGCGTGGGCTTTCTGTCTCTCACCCCCTCCCGCCTGTCTGCCTTCCGGAAGGACCCGGACTTTCAAAAGGCCCTGGCCCGGCTGGAGAGCATCGTCTGCGGCGGGGAAGCCTTCCCCAGCGACCTGCTCCAGCGGCTGCAGCTGGACACCCAGGCCCGGATTTACAACCAATACGGCCCCTCGGAGGCCACGGTGGCGGTGAGTGTCAAGCTGCTCAACGGCTCGGACACCATCACCGCCGGCGCTCCCATGGCCAACTGCAAGCTGTACGTACTGGACAACTGGGGCAATCCCCTGCCCATCGGCGTGTACGGCCGTCTGTACGTGGGCGGCGTATGCGTGGGCCTGGGCTACCGCAATGCTCCCGAGCTGACCGAGGAGCGCTTTTCCCAAAATCCCTTTGAGCTGGGCGACCGGCTCTATGACACCGGCGACATTGCCTGCTGGACCCCCGAGGGAGAAATTGTGCTGGCCGGCCGCTCCGACCGGCAGGTGAAGCTGCGCGGGCTGCGCATTGAGCCCCAGGAGGTCTCCGCCTGTCTCACCCGCCACCCCATGGTGCGCCAGGCGGTGGCCGCGGTGCAGCAGCACGGGGGCCAGGATGTGCTGGTGGCCTTCTACACCGCCGACGGCCCCGTGACCGAGGGGGAGCTGCTGGCCCTGTGCGCCTCCTACCTCCCCCACTACATGATTCCCTCCGCCATTCTCCCCCTGGAGGAGCTGCCCCTGTCCCCCAGCGGCAAGGTGAACGAAGCGCTGCTCCCTGTCCCCGACCTGGCGGCTCCCTCCGGCTCTCTGCCGGAGACCCCCGCCCAGGAGCAGGTGCTGTCCATCCTGCGCCGGGTGCTAGGCCGCCCCGACTTGGGGGTGGACAGCGACTACTTCCTCTTCGGGGGCAACTCCCTCAACGCCATGGAGGCCCTCAGCGAGCTGGCCCAGGCCACCGGGCGCTCCCTGCGCATTGCCGACCTCTACGCCTGCCGCACCCCCCGGCGTCTGGCCGGGCTGCTGGGGCAGGATGGAGCGGAGACCCTCCGCCCCGTCCAGCATCTGCGTCCCGCTCCTCCCCAGGAGCGCTGGCCTCTTACGCCCATTCAGCAGGGCATCTATGTCCAGTCCCACCTGGACCCCACCGGCCGCACCTACCACATGGCCGGTGCCTTCCGCCTGTCTGCGGCCCCCGACCGTTCCCGGCTGGAGGCGGCCTTCCGGGCCGTTATCGCCCAGGAGCCTCTGCTGCGCACTGCCTTCGCCCCGGAGGAGGACGGCATCTTTGCCCGAGTACAGGATCAGGTGGACTTTGCCCTCACGCCCTGCTCCGGTGCCTCCCTGGACGAGGCCGCCCAGCCCCTGCTGGCTCCCTTTGACCTGTCCCGGCCGCCCCTGATGCGGGCGGGCCTGTGGCAGGAGGAGGAGGGCTCCTGGGTGCTGCTTCTGAACATCCACCACATCATCGGAGACGGTCTCACCACCCCGGTGCTGCTCGCCCGCCTGGACCAGTGCTATCGGGGGCAGAATCTGCCCGCCCAGAACCTCACCTACCTGGACTACGCCTGGCACCTGGCCCAGGCCCAGGGTGGGGACCAGCTGGAGTACTGGACCCGCCGGCTCGCTCCCCTGCCCGAGCCGCTGGAGCTGCCCGGGGACTTCCCCCGCTCCCGCACCGCCGACTTCCGTGGGAACACCTGCCGCCTCACCCTGAGCCGGACCCTGTCCGACGCCTGCGACACCTTCTGCGCCGCCCAGGGCGTCTCCCCCTACATGTTCTTCCTGGGCGCCTTCGGCCTGCTCCTCTCCCGCCTGTCGGGGAAGGAGGACCTGGCGGTGGGCGCCGCCGCCGCGGGCCGTCTGCTCCCCGAAACCCGCAGCATGTGCGGCCCCTTTATCAACACCCTGCCTCTGCGCCTGCGTCCGGAGGAGAACCTCACTCTCAGCGCCTACCTCCAGGCGGTGCGGGAGGAGGTCAATGGGATGCTGGATCACCAGAGCGTTGGGCTGGAGGAGATTGTCTCCGCCCTGGGGCTCAAGCGCACCCTCTCCCAGAGCCCCCTGTTCCAGGTCATCTTCTCCCAGCGCCCCGTGGACGCCGCCTCCTTCACCCTGGACGGCGCTCCCCTGGAGTACCTGCCCCTGCACACCGGCACCGCCCGGATGGATCTGTGGGTGGAACTCTGCCGGGAGGAGGACTGCTACGCCTTCCAGGTGGAGTACGCCACGCAGCTTTTCCTGGACGAGACCGTCCGCTACTACACCCGCTGTCTGGAGGCCCTGGCCGCCAGCATGGTGCGGCTGGGGGGCGAAGCGCCCCTGGCCGACTTGAACGCCCTGTCTCCCCGGGACCGGGCGGAGCTGCTGGACATTCCCCAGAATACCGTGGCGCCCTTCCTGAACCTCCCCATTCCCGTCCAGTTTGCCCGGCATCTGGCCCTGGACCCCGACGCCCCGGCGGTAATCTTCCACGGGGAGACCACCACCCGGCAGCAGCTGGACCGGCGGGCCTGCCAGCTGGCCAATCTGCTCACCAGGGCGGGAGCCGCTGCCGGCACCCGGGTGGGCATCGCCCTGAGCCGGAATGTGGACCTGGTGGCCGCCGTGCTGGCCATCTGGAAGATTGGTGCAGCCTACTCCCCCCTGCTGGCCCACTACCCCAAGGCGCGGCTGGAGTACATGGTGGAAATTGCGGGCATGACCCACGTGCTCTGCGACCGCCGCACGGCGGAGCAGCTGCCCGACGGCCTGCCCTGCACCCTGGTGCCCACCTGGGAGGAGGCGGAGGACGAGTTCCAGGCCGTCCCCCTGAAGGAGACCGACCTGGCCGAGGTGCTCTTTACCTCCGGCTCCACCGGACGGCCCAAGGGGGTCATGCTGGCCTGGCGCTCCCTGGCCAATATGGCCGTTGGCTTCCGGGATATTCTCAAGCGCTCCGACGGCCCCATTCTCTGCACCACCAACGTGGTCTTTGACATGTTCAACGGCGAGGTGGTCATCCCTCTGTCCATGGGTAAGACCATCGTCATGGCCGACGAGGAGGAGATGATGCTCCCCTGGAAGCTGGCCGAGCTCATTGAGCGGGACGGCGTGCGCATCACCCAGTCTACCCCCTCCCGGGTGCAGATGTGGCTGTCCAACGAGGCCTTCTGTCAGGCCGCACCCAACCTGGACATGATGATCTACGGGGGCGAGGTGCTCACCGAGGTGCTGCTGCGCAAGGCCCAGACCGCCTCCCAGGAGGCCATTCAGATCAACATGTACGGCCCCACCGAGTGTACCGTCTACAACACCACCCGCCAGGCCGACTACCGCGGCCACATCAACGTGGGCTGGCCCATGCAGAATAACCGGGTCTACATTCTGGACGAGGCCCACCGCCCGGTGCTGCCCACCGCCGTGGGCGATCTGTACCTGGCCGGCGAGTGTGTGGGTGGGGGCTACATCTCCCGGCCCGATCTCACCGAGAACGCTTTCCTCCCCGACCCCTTCTTCCCCGGCGAGCGGATGTACCGCACCGGAGACGTGGCCCGGCTGCGTCTGGACGGCTCCTACGACTTCCTGGGCCGCCGGGACGCCCAGGTGAAGCTCAACGGCCAGCGGGTGGAGCTGGACGAAATCAACGGCGCCCTGGTCACCCAGGGCTGCGCCCTCCAGGCCGCCACCGTACCCGTGCGCCGGGAGGACGGCTCCATGGAGCTGTTTACCTACTACATTCCCGCCCCCGAGCCCTTGGAGGAGCACGCCATCCGCCAGCGCCTGATGGAGGTGCTGCCCGCCTACATGGTGCCCTCCCACCTGGAGGCGCTGGACGCCATGCCCTGCACCCCTACGGGAAAAATCTGCCTGCGGGAGCTGAAAGCCCGCGCCCAGGCGGAGGGCGGCGTGGCCCCCGACACCTTCGGGGCCAGCGAGGCTCCCGCCGCCCAGGTGGAACCGCCTGTCCAGGCTGTGTCTGTCAAAGCAACCACCGAGCCGGAACCTGCCCCCATTGTGGAGGAGGTCCCAGCGGAAGCCACCTCTTCCCCTGTGGAGGAGGTACCTCAGGCCCCTGTTTTCACGGAAACTGCTCCCCAGGAACCCCTTGCGGAGCCTGCACCCCAGGCCGCACCGCCGGTCATGGCCCAGCCCGCCGCTGAGCCCTCCCGCGCGGAAGCACCGTCTGGGGAGGCAGGGCCCGCTCCCGGCAGCGTGGATTGGATTCTGGCCCTGTGGCAGCGGGTGCTCCGCCGTCAGGATGTGGCGTCCGACCGCTCCTTCTTTGAACAGGGCGGCACCTCTCTGGCCGCCCTCAGTGTTCTGAGCCACTACAATAACCACCGTCTCACCCTGTCCCTGGCCCAGTTCTACGACCATCCCACTGCGGAGGGACAGGCCCGGCTGCTGTGTCCCCAGGCCGCGGAGCAGCCCCCGGCGGAGGCCCTGCCTACCGCCCGTACCATTCTCTCCCAACCCGTCCGGCAGGAGAAGTCCTACCCCCGCCAGGTGCCCGCTCTCCCCGCCCGCAGCGGACGGCGGGGCATGAAGACCGTGCTGCTCACCGGGGCCACCGGATTCCTTGGGGTGCATATTCTCCAGGCCCTGCTTGAGGAGGGCACGGACAAGGTGCTGTGTCTGCTCCGCGACGGAGACGCCCGGCGGCTGGAGGACACCCTGTCCTGGTACTTTGGCGGCGGCTGCGCCGCCTCCCTGATGGAGCAGGTGGAGGTCCTGAAGGGCGATGTGGCCCGGCCCGGCCTCGGCCTGTCTCCCCTGGACTATCAGGCATTGTCCGGCCGGATTGACGCCGTGTGGCACTGCGCCGCCGACGTGCGCCACTACGCCGCCGACAGCGAGCGGCTGCTCCAGACCAATCTGGAGGGCACCCGTGAGGTCATCAAGCTCTGCCGGGCGGCCAATGCCCCTCTCTATCACATGTCCACCACCAGCGTCTCCGGCGACCGGCTGGCCGGCCGGGAGGAGCGGGCCGTGTTTACCGAGCACGACTTTGACATCGGCCAGGACTGGCGGCGCAACCTCTATGTGCGCAGCAAGTTCCTGGCGGAGGATGCCGTCTTCGAGGCGGTCCGGGACGGCCTCACCGCCCGGGTCTTCCGGCTTGGACGGTTGGTCGGCCGGGCCAGCGACGGCACCTTCCAGAAAAATGCCTCCACCAACGCCTTCTGGCTCACCCTGCGGGGTGTCCACGCGTTGGGTATTCTCCCTGCCTCCATGGCTCAGCTGCCCCTGGAGCTCACCCCCATCGACTGGTGCGCCCGGGCGGCGGTGGCCCTGCGCAATTCTCACCTCACCGCCTGTCACCTCCAGGGCCCCAACCCGCCCACGCTGGAGGCGGTGTGCCGGGCGGTGGTGCCCCAGCTGCGGATTGTCTCCGACCAGGAGGCCGCTGACATCGTCGCCCGTGCCCCGGTGGACACCAAGGGCGACCTGCTGGCCCCGCTGCTGGACCTGTGGAACCGCCTGCAGGAGGCTCCCACCACCATCACAGTGGACAGCCGCCTGACCTTGGAGCAGCTGGAAAAAGCAGGCTTCCGGGACCCTGTCCCCGGACCGGAGCGGTTGCTGCGCGCCTTCCGGTTCCCCGCAGAGGAGTGCTTCTGTGAGAGGGGGGCTTCCCGTTGATTTCCGACACCACTACCGTTATTTTTATCATCCTTCTGCTTCTGATTGCCCTGTTTTTCCTATGGAGTTTTCAAAAGCGGCAGCGGCTTCATTTGCTGCACAAGCTGTATCTGGCCCTGACCGGGACGTACAGCATCTGGCTGCTGGCCCTGCTGGGGATGAAGTTCACTCCCCCCGACCGGCTGGATATCCTGTTTGTCTTTGACTGCATTACCCAGATCGGTCCCTTTACCTCAGTCATCTACCTGTGTATCGCCATGGTGTTTGTGGAGGGCTGGCAAAAGCTGCCCCGGTGGACCTGGTACTTATACGTCATCCCCGTCATCTGCTGTCTGGTATGCGCCACCAACCCCCTGCACCATCTGCAGTACCGCACCTTTTCCATCGTAAAAAGCGAAGTGGTGTTTGGCCCCTTTGTGATGGTTGCCGGCGCCTACTACTACCTCTGTCTGATGACCAGCCTGGCTCTGATGATTCGCTTTTCCATGCAGAACCGGAGTAATCTTTATCTGAAGCAGGCCGTTTTGTTCTCCATCGGCGGCATCTGCCCCCTGGCCGTCAGCATTCTGGCCACCTTCTCCAGCCTGAACCTGTCCATCGCCGCCACTGCCATGGGCTATCTGCCCACTCTGGCCTGCAACGGCCTGGCCATCTATCAGCTCCATCTGTTGGACATTGTTCCCGTGGCTACCCAGCAGGTGCTGGACCTGATCTCCGACTGCTACCTGATTCTCAGTGACAAGGGCCTGGTGATCAGCTACAACCGCCCCTTCGCCTCTGTCTTCGCCTCCCGTTACGGCATCACGGAGAACCGGTACCTGAAAAACTGCCTCAAGGAAGAGGATGTCTCCAAAAAGACTGCCATCTACAACATGATTACCGCAGTGGATGCCTGCCGGGAATCCCAGTCCACCATCTCCTATGAGCAGGCGGCTACCATCTCCCGGGCCGGCGTAGTTCAGAAAAATTACTACGTCACCGACGTGTCCCCGCTGATTCTCAACGAAAAAATTGTGGGCTTCGTGATTATCTTCAAGGACATCACCCAGCTGAAACGCAGTATGCAGCAGCTCCAGGACAGCCAGAGCCGCATGATGGAGCAGGAGCGCTTCGCCTTCCTGGGCCAGATGATGGGCGGGCTGGCCCACAACCTGAAGACCCCCATTATGAGTGTCTCCGGCTGTGTGGCTGCCACCGACGGCCTCATCGACGAATGCCTCAGCAGTCTGGACGACCCCGCCGTCACCCAGGACGATTACCGGGAGATTTACGGCGAGATGCGGGATTGGCTGCAGAAAATCCAGGAGTCCACTGCCTACATGTCCGATATCATCTCCGCCATCAAGGGCCAGGCCACCAGCGTAAGCACCTTTGACGAGTCAGTCTTCACGCTGGAAGAGCTCATCAAGCGCACCACCCTGCTCATGCGCCACGAGCTGGTCAGCGGCGGCTGCACCCTGGTGGCCGAGTACAAGGGCACCCAGGACATCACCCTCCACGGCGACATCAACAACTTGGTCCAGGTCCTGGGCAATCTGGTGTCCAACGCCATCTACGCCCAGCGTCAGGTGGGCGGCGGCTGCATCACCGTGGGGCTGGAGCAGGAGGGCGACGAGGCCAAAATTTACGTCAAGGACACCGGCCCCGGCATTTCCGATTCGGTGCGCCAGCGGCTGTTCCGCGAGATGGTAACCAGCAAGGGCACTCAGGGCAGCGGCCTTGGCCTTTACATTTCCAACGCCGTGGTACACGGCAAATTCAACGGCACCATGTGGTGCGAGGATAACCCGGATGGAGGCGCCATCTTTGGTCTGACCATTCCTCTCTCCACCCGACTCCGGGACCCGGACAGCTCCGGATCCCCCGCAACTTGAACGAGGTGACTGGCTGTGAGACAAAACAGACAACAAAACAATGAAGCAGCATTTTCCATTCTCACACTGGACGATGATCCCATTATGACCTCCACCGTCCAGGCCTATTTCCAACGTTCCGGTTACCGGGTGGATGTGGAAAACGACCCCAATCGTGCCATCGAGCGAATCCGGAACGGTCACTATGACATTCTGCTGCTGGACTTCCTCATGACCCCCATCTGCGGCGACCAGGTGGTGGCCCAGGTGCGCCAGTTCAACCAGGATATCTTCATCATCCTCCTCACCGGTCACAAGAGCATGGCTCCCCCCATCAAGACCATCCGTGCACTGGACATTCAGGGCTACTACGAGAAGAGTGACCGCTTTGACCAGCTGGAACTGCTGGTGGAGTCCTGCGCCAAGTCCATCCGGCAGATGCGCACCATCCGCAGCTACAAGGACGGTCTGGCCACCATTATGGACTCACTGCCCCAAATCTACGACCTCCAGTCCGTGGACAACATGGCCGACGGCATTCTGCGCACGGTCATGTCCCTGATTCCCTGCACCAGTGTCATGCTCACCCTGGACATCAACAGCTCCAGAGAGTCGGAGGAGCCCCGGGAGCCCCGCTTTATTTCCCGTGCCGTGGGCGAAAACTTCTCCGCCCTGGTCCCGGCTCAGGCCAAGGCCCTGCTCCACAGTCTGGAGGGCAAGTCCTCTCTGGCGGAGGACACCCGGCTCCTGCTCCCCCTGCTGGACAACAGCGGAACGCCGGTGGGCCTCTTGTCTCTGGATTTGAAGGCCCCGCCCAAATATGACCAGATTCAGCTGATGGAGGTGCTGGCCCGCCAGGCCTCCTCCGCCCTGTGCAACGCCCACCTTCACACCCTGGTGCAGGAGAAAAATGTCCAGCTGGACCAGGCGTACAGCAAGCTGAAGGACGGCTATCTGGAGATGATCAGCGCCATCCGGCGCATCGTGGACGCCAAGGACATCTACACCCGGGGCCACTCGGACCGAGTCTCCCGCTACGCCGTCCTCATCGCCCGCAAAATGGGCCGGGATCGTCGCTACTGCGAGCAGATCCGGATTGCCGGACTGTTCCACGACGTGGGCAAGCTGTCCATTCCCGATGAGATTCTGCGCAAAAATGCCCGCCTGACCGACGAGGAATATGAGGTCATCAAGACCCACTCCCGCAACGGCGCGGACATCCTTTCCCACATCACCCAGTTCCACGCCATCCTCCCCGCCGTTCTCAGCCACCATGAGCGTTATGACGGCAAGGGCTACCCCGACGGACTTCAGGGGGAGGATATCCCGGAAATGGCCCGGATTATCGCGGCGGCGGACGCCTTTGATGCCATGACATCCAACCGGCAGTACCGCCAGAGCTTGAACTTCTCCCTCGCTGTGGAAGAGCTGCGCAACGGCCGGGGCACACAATTCGACCCCAACGTTGTGGATGTGTTCCTCCAGGTCATCCAGGAGGAGGATTTTGAGCACCACCCCCTGAACGACGTTCCTGACAGCGCTCCCTTCTCCGTCGGCTCCAACCTGACATAATCCAAGGAGGTAGACATTGCGATGCACCCCAATGAGTTTGCTCCATACAGTGCTCCCAGCTATGACACCTTCCCTGAGTTTCTCTCCGGCATCGCAGAACGCTATTCCGCGCAAACGGCCCTGACCTGGTTCAGCCGCCGGAAGGAGGCCCACAGCCTCACCTACCGCCAGCTGACCCAGCGTGTGGCCGCCCTGCGCCAGGTGCTGTGTATCCGGGGCTGCACCCAAGGTGACCATCTGGCTATCATCAGCGAAAACAGCGCCGACTGGATCACCGTCTTTCTCGCTGCCGCCTCCTGCGGCGCGGTGACCGTATGTGTGGACACGGAGCAGTCCGACGAAAGCATCCGGGATATGGTCATGCGTTCGGATTCCCGCACGCTGTTCCTCTCCCCCACCTTTCTGCCCATCTGCCTGCCTCTGCTCAACCAGGGCAAGGTGGATCACATCATCCTCATGGGCGGACTGGCCAGCGAGGAGCGAATTGAAAGTCTGGAAGACCTGATCCAGTTGGGCGGGGACCGGCTGGAGTCGGACGGTCCCGCTCCCGCCGAAGTCTCCCCCGACCGGACCGTCCAGATTGTCTTTACCTCCGGCACCACCAGTCAGTCCAAAATGGTCATGCTCAGCCAGAGGGCCATTCTGAGCAATATGTACGGCGCCAGCTCCCATGTGCAGCTGCACCGCAGCGTCTTCTGTCCCCTGCCCTTCTACCACGCCTACGGCATGAACTGCGCCGTCCTCAACAGCTTTCTCCAGGGCTGCCAGTTGTTCATCAACGGCGATTTGAAAACCGTCATGCGTGACCTCCATCTGGCCCAACCGGACACCATGTTTACCGTTCCTTTAATGGTGGAGGCCATCCACAATCAGATTTGGCTGACGGCGGAGAAGGCAGGCAAGGCCGACGCCCTGCGCAAGGCCATGAAGCTGGCCACTCTGTGCCGCCGGTTCCATCTGCCTGTGAAAATCAAAGCGCTGGGACAGCTGAAGGAGAAGGCGGTGGGCTCTCTGCGTCTTGTGATCTGCGGCGGCGCCCACCTCAGCCCCGACATCGCCCGGGAGTTTGAGCTGCTGGGTGTCCAGATGCTCCAGGGCTACGGCATTACCGAATGTGCCCCCCTCATCTCCGTCAACCGCAACTGCTGCAACCGGCTGGGCTCGGTGGGGCAGCCCCTCATCAACTGCCGGGTGGAGGTCCGGGACGGCGAGGTCTGGGCCAAGGGTCCCTCGGTGATGCAGGGCTATTACAAGGATCCGGAGCAGACCGCTCTGGCCCTTCAGGACGGCTGGTTCAACACCGGCGATCTGGGCTATCTGGACAAGGACGGCTACCTCTACCTCACCGGCCGGAAAAAGAACCTCATCGTCTTCAAAAACGGCAAAAAAATTTCCCCGGAAAAGCTGGAGGAGCTGATTGCCCCCATCCCCCTGGTCAAAGAGGTTCTGGTCAGCGGCACCGCCAACGGCGCCTCCGCCGACGATGTCAAGCTCACCGCCAGCATTTATCCCGATCCCGAACGCACCCGCGGCATGAGCTCCTACGAAATTCTGGAGCAACTGCAAAGCGCCATCGATAAAATCAACCAGGACCTGCCCACCTATCAGCAGATTCAGCTTGTGAACATCCGGGAAAAGGAATTCAGCAAGACCGGCACCAAGAAAATCAAACGCCACGGCAATCCATCCAGGGAGTGACCACCTATGCTTCAGCTCATTCAGGACATTATCTACGAGGTAACGGGAAAACAGGGCATCACCTTCGACACCGACTTCATTCAGGATCTGGCCCTCAATTCCTTTGATGTGATGAACATCATCAGCGCTTTTGAGGAACACTTTGACACCACCATCCCCACCCGTGAGGTGTGGCACCTGCACCAGGTGAAGGACGTCATCAACTACCTGGCCCAGAAGGGCTTTACGGAGCCCTGACGGTGGAGTCAAGCCAGCCTGTCGCCCTGTTCCGCGCCCCGTTTTCCGAGGACAGCCGCGACTCCCACGCGCTTTTGTACCGGGCGGCTACCCAGTACAGCGGATTGACCGCGGATGAACTGGGTCCCCTGGTCTCCGGCCCCTGGGGGAAGCCCGCCTTTTCCGGTACCCCAAGCCTGCACGCCTCCCTGTCCCACAGCGGCTCCTGGTGGGTCTGCGCCCTCTCTCCCCGGCCGGTGGGGCTGGACCTCCAGATTCACCGGGCCGACGCCCCCCTGGCCACCCTCTCCCGCCGTTTTTTTCACCCCAGGGAGGACGCCTATCTGGCCGGGCGGGATTACCGTCCCTTCTTCGATCTGTGGTGCGCCAAGGAGAGCTATGTGAAATTCACCGGTCAGGGCTTTCATCTGGATCCCTCAGAGTTCTCCGTGGTCTCGCCGGAAGGCATATTCCCCCGTTATCCCGGTGTTCATCTGCGCCTGCTCCCTGCCGACCCGGGATACAGTCTGTGCCTGTGTACCGCCTGTCCGGCCGAAGTACAGTGGAGCAAGCTTTGAGGCTGTTTCTGTTGTGTTAAAAAACACCTCCCGAATGTAAAGATTCTGCAAGTCCTCCGTCCTTTTCCGCAGGCCAGAGCGCCGCGGCAAAAGCCGGAGGGCTTTTCTTTGCCTCCTTTTTCTCGTATTTTATAACTTTTTCTCATATTTTCCGAATATTTTTTATTTATTTTTAAATTTATTTTCCATTTCAGGAATTTGACACCTCAAGCATGTTTCCTCTATAATGGGATTCAGACGCTGCAAAATCGCCGTCATTTCCACTCTGCCCCTCCCTTCCGGATGGGCGTCTGGAAAAAACGGCGATCTTCCAAATGCTCCCAACGAGCGAACAGGGCCCGGCTTTTCTTTGCCTCCGGCCCAGATTACCCAGCGGCCCTCTCTGGTGGGCCCGGAAAGGAGTCTTCCCTTGCATCTGAATCCACAGCTAAAGGAAAAAAACCGGGAGTCCCTGGCCAGTGTGCTGCCCATTACGGCCATCGTGTTTCTGCTCTCCATCACCATCGCTCCGCTGGCCCCGGGCACACTGGTGCTGTTTTTGTTCGGTGCCATCCTGCTGGTGGCCGGCATGGGCCTGTTCACCGTAGGCGTAGATATCTCCATGATCCCCATGGGAGAGGGAATGGGCGTGGAGCTCAGCCGAAGCAAGGGACCCGTTTTATTTGTCGTTGCCTATTTCCTGCTGGGCGTACTGACCACCGTGGCTGAGCCCGACCTGCAGGTTCTGGCAGAGCAGGTGCCCGCCATTGAAAACATGGTGCTCATTCTCACCGTGGCGGTGGGTGTGGGCATCTTTCTGGTGCTGGCCGCCCTGCGCATCCGCAAGGCCATCCCCCTGCGCCGTCTGCTGGTCCTTTTTTACCTGCTGGTCTTTGCCCTGGCTGCCGCCGCCCCCGGCAACTTCATTCCCGTCTCCTTTGACTCGGGAGGCGTTACCACTGGTCCGGTGACAGTGCCGTTTATTATGGCCCTGGGCCTTGGCATTGCTTCCACCCGAAGTGACGCCAACTCCGCCAGCGACAGCTTCGGTCTGGTCTCCCTGTGCTCCATCGGTCCCATCCTGTCCGTTCTGATTCTGGGGATTCTTTACCGGCCGGAGGAGGCCCTGTACTCTTCCTCCCAGCTGCCCGAGGTGGACACCACCGTGGACGCTGCCCGGTACTTCTTCTCCGCCCTGCCCCACTACTTCCGGGAGGTGGCCCTCTCCCTGCTGCCCATTGTGGTGCTGTTCTTCCTCTTTCAGCTGGTCACCCGCCGCTTTCAGGGCAACCAGGTTTTGAAGATCTGCGCGGGGCTGCTGTATACTTACCTGGGTCTGGTGCTGTTTCTCTGCGGGGTCAATGTGGGCTTTATGCCCGCCGGCCAGTTCATCGGCGCCACGGTGGCCGGCAGCAGCCAGCGCTGGCTGCTGGTCCCCATCGGCATGCTCATCGGCTATTACATCGTCAAGGCGGAGCCCGCCGTGGCCGTCCTCACCAAGCAGGTGGAGGAAGTCTCCAATGGCTCCATCTCCCACAAGTCCATGGGCCACGCCCTGTCCATCGGCGTATGTATATCGGTAGGGCTGGCCATGGTGCGGGTGCTCACCGGCCTGAACATCCTGTGGCTGCTCATCCCCGGCTATGGGGCGGCACTGATTCTCTCCTTCTTCGTGCCGTCCATCTTTACCGGTATCGCCTTCGACTCCGGCGGAGTGGCCAGCGGCCCCATGACCGCCACCTTCCTGCTCCCCTTTGCCATGGGGGCCTGTACCGCTGTGGGGGGCAATCTGATGACCGACGCCTTCGGCATCGTTGCCATGGTGGCCATGACGCCTCTGATTACCATTCAGACCATGGGCCTGGCCAGCCAGATCCGCCACAAGCTGGCCCGCCGCCGCCTGCGTTACCACATGGAGCGGGTGGAGGACATGGTCGTCTACTTTGATTGAGAAAGGAGGAACCCTTATGGCACAGTCCATGCGTTTGATTGTCTCCATTGTGGAGCGCGGCCACGGCGTGGCCATGCAGAAGCTCTATACTGCCCGCCAGGTGTTCCTCCACCTCCAGTGTGCCGGACGGGGCACGGCCACCTCGGAGATTATGGATATTCTGGGTCTGGGCTCCAGCGAAAAGGACGTGGTCCTCTCCTTTGCCCCCGCCCCCACCTGCCGGGCGCTGCTGCAGGAGCTGGACAGCGACCTGCGGAGCCGCACCGGAACCGCAGGCATTGTATTTTCCCTGCCCGTCAGCGCCCTGAACAACTTAGCCGCCGCCCTGGTGCTCTTCAAGGCGGAGGAATCCAAGCGAACCGGAGGAGATGAAACGATGAACCACAACGAGGAAAACACGCTCATTCTGGTGGCCTGCAGTCGGGGCCACACCGACGAGGTCATGGCCACCGCCAAGGCCCAGGGTGCCCGGGGCGGCACGGTCATCAAGGCCCGTCTGTCCGGGCTGGAGGAGCTGGAGCAGGCCTACGATCTGGCTGACCTCACCGCCGAGCGGGAAATTGTGGCCATCGTGGTGCCTGTCCACCTGCGCGCCCCCATTCTGGAGGCCATCAACACCGCCCACGGCCTGCGCAGCCCCGCCCAGTCGGTGCTGTGCGCCCTACCCATTGAGAATATTGTGCGTCTGGGATGACAGCTTTTTTCTGCCTAGCAAAGACCGGGCCCCACAGAGCTCTGTGGGGCCCGGTCTTCTCGTTATTCCGGCTCCGCAGCCGGACGGGCGGGCCGCACCTGGACACGCCCCTCCTCGGCAGTGACCTGCAGCGTATCCCCCTGCTTCAGTTCCCCCGCCAGCAGCAGATCCGCCGTCCGGTCCTCCACCTGAGCCGCAATGGCCCGGCGCAGGGGACGGGCACCGTATTCCCGGTCGCTGCCCTGACCGGCCAGAAGGGCCACCGCCTCGTCCGTCGCCTCCAGCTTTACGCCCAGCCGCGCCATACGGCGGCCGCTCTCCTCCAGCAGCTGCCGGGTAATGGACTCCAGCGTGCTTTGCCCCAGAGGGTGAAACACCAGCATGGCGTCCAGTCGGTTGATGAATTCCGGCGCAAAGGCCCGCCTGGCATCTCCCAGCACCTCCCGCTCCAGACCTTCCCGCTCCACGGCCGCGTCCCCTGATGCAAAGCCCAACTTCTTTCCCTGGGCAAACCGCCCCGCTCCCAGGTTGGAGGTCATGACCAGGACGGTGTTGCGGAAGTCTGTTTTCCGGCCCTGGGCGTCGGTGAGCACGCCCTCCTCCATCACCTGGAGGAGGATGGACCAGATATCCCGGTGGGCCTTCTCCAGCTCGTCCAGCAGCACCACCGACCAGGGGCAGCGCCGCACACGCTCGGTGAGCTGACCGCCCTCCTCATGGCCCACATAGCCCGGAGGGGAACCGATGAGCCGGGAGACGGTATGGGCCTCCATATACTCCGACATGTCAAAACGCAGCAGGGCCTCCTCACTGCCGAAAAGGGCGGCGGCCAGGCTGCGGCACAGCTGGGTCTTGCCCACGCCGCTGGGGCCCAGCAACAGAAAGCTGCCCACCGGACGCCGGGGGTCCTTCAGGCCCAGACGGCTGCGGCGGATGGCCTTCACCACCGTCTCCACCGCCCGGTCCTGTCCCAGCAGGCTTCTGTGCAGGGTCTCCTCCAATCCCGCCAGGGCCTTGCGGTCCGCCTCATCCGGGTCGGTGACGGGTACCCCCGTCCACTGGGTGAGCACCGCCCGGATGTGGCTCTCCTCCACCTGGCAGGGCTGGCAGCTGCTGATCCACTGCTTTTTACCCTCCTCCAGCTGGCGGCGGAAGCTGCTCTCTGCGTCCCGGAGCATGGCGGCCTTCTCAAAATTCTGGCCCCGGATGGCCTGCTGCATCTGCTGTCCCGCCTGGCAGGCCCGGCTCTCCAGCTCCTTCAGCTCCGGGGGCAGCGCCCGCCCTGTCAGCCGGGCCCGGGACGCCGCCTCGTCCACCAGGTCAATGGCCTTGTCGGGGAGAAAGCGCTGGGGCAGATAGCGGATGGACAGGTCCACCGCCGCCTCCAGGGCCCGGTCACTGATGGTCAGGTGGTGGTGACTCTCGTACCGACCCCGCAGGCCCCGCAAAATGGCCAACGTCTTGTCCCGGTCGGGCTCCCGGACGGTGACCGGCTGAAAGCGCCGCTCCAGGGCGGAGTCCTTCTCAATGTGGCGGCGGTACTCGTCCAGGGTGGTGGCGCCGATGACCTGCAGCTCTCCCCGGGCCAGGGCGGGCTTCAAAATATTGGCCGCGTCAATGGCCCCCTCGGCGCTGCCCGCCCCCACGATGGTGTGCAGCTCGTCGATAAACAAAATGATATTGCCCGCCTTGCGGACCTCGTTCAGCACGTGCTTGAGCTTCTCCTCAAACTCGCCCCGGTACTTGGTCCCCGCCACCATGGCAGACAGGTCCAGGGCACACACCCGCCGTCCCAGCAGGTGGCTGGGGGCGGTACCGTCGGCAATGGCCAGAGCCAGCCCCTCCGCCACCGCCGTTTTGCCTACGCCGGGCTCGCCCACCAGGGCGGGGTTATTTTTGGTGCGCCGGGACAGGATCTGGATGACCCGCTCCAGTTCCTCCTCCCGACCGATGACCGGGTCCAGCTTTCCTGCGGCGGCCAGCCGGGTCAGGTCCCGGGCGCACTGGTCCAGCTGGCGGGTATCGGTGGGATTGGCCCGCTGCTCCGGCTCCCTGGGTCGAAAGCGGGGCGAGTAATCCTCCCCGCCCAGAGAGGCGCTCACCATCTGGTAGAGCCCCTTGCAGTCCACCCCGCAGTCCCGCAGCAGTCGGCAGGCGCCGCTCTCCTCCGTCCCAAGCAGACCCAGCAGCAGGTGCTCGGAATTGATGGCTCGCTGACCCAGCCGGCGGCTCTCCCCCACTGCCCCCTGAATGGCCTGGCAGCAGTGAGGCGTCAGCCCCTGGTGCAGTGCGGGACAGGGAACCCCGATGCCCACCCTCTGGGCAATGGCCGCCCGCAGCACCTGGCTGCCCGCTCCCGATTTGCGCAGCGCCATAGCCGCCGGACTGTACTCCTGGCTGGCCAGTCCCAGCAGCAGATGCTCGCTGCCCACATAGCTGTGCCCCAGGCGCACGGCGTTTTCCTGGGCCAGACGGATGGCCCCCAGCGCGGTGGATGTAAAACGGCTGTCAGACATTGTGTCTTCCTCCCTACGTAAATCTTCTGTTAATCATTCCCCCTTTTGAAAAATTTAGCATTGCATTTTTGAAAAGTTGTGTTAGAATGAATATACATTCTAAGGGAGGTGTACTTATCATGGCTTATGTTATCGGTGATGCCTGCATCAGCTGTGGTTCCTGCGCGGATTCCTGCCCCGTGGGCGCTATTTCTCAGGGCGACGACCACTACGTGATCGACGCCGGCGCTTGCCTGGACTGCGGTTCCTGCGCTGGCAACTGCCCCGTGGGTGCTATTTCCCAGGGCTAATGTCAAAAAAGCAGCGCCGGGTTTTCCCGGCGTTGTTTTTTATATCCCTTAATCTAATTTTAAAAATTATATTTAGTCATTTTTTATATTGATATTTTTCGGAGACGTGGATATACTGATAGTGCAAAGAATTCTTCTCTCGGAAAGGAGTGTCTGCCATGCGTTCCGATGTTTTGACCGCCCAATCCCCCCTCTTTGAGCCAAGACCCCGGCGCCGCCGCGAGGTGCGGGATCCCTACGACGGTCTGCGCCCCTGGTCAGCCATTACCCATGGGGCAGGCGCGCTGCTGGCAGTTGCAGGCACTGCGGCTCTGCTGCTGCGGGCTGTGCAGGTGGGACATCCCGCCGATCTGCTGCCCTTTTTGATTTACGGGCTGTCTATGGTGGGTCTTTATACCGCCAGTACCCTCTACCACTGTCTGAACGTATCGGTTCCCGGGCGCATTGCCCTGCGGAAGTACGACCACTGCTCCATTTATCTGCTCATTGCCGGCAGCTATACCCCCATCTGCCTCACTGCACTGCGCGACAGCGGCGGCCCGCTTCTCCTCAGCTGCATCTGGACCCTGGCTGCTGCCGGTCTGGTGCTCACCATCGCCAAGCTGGGAATTCCCCGCTGGCTTACCAGCACCATCTACCTCATTATGGGCTGGCTGGCTATCTTCGCCATTGTTCCCCTCTACCGTGCCCTGCCCACCTCCGGTTTCGTCTGGCTCCTGGCCGGCGGACTGTCCTACACCGTGGGCGGCGTGCTCTACGCCGTCAAATGGCCCGGTCGGAACAATCCCCGGTTTGGCTGCCATGAAATCTTCCATTTATTTATCCTGTTGGGAAGCATATTCCATTTCATTCTCATGTATGAGGTGGTTGTCTTCCTGTAATCTCTCCAATAAAAAAGGACGCATCCGTATGGATGCGTCCTTTTTATTAAGCAGCCTTTTCCTCCTGCCGTTTCTTCAGCGGAAGAATTTCCCGGCGATAGACCCGGCGCAGGAACAGGATACAAAGGGTCACAGAGGCAAGCTCTGCAATGGGGAAGGCCCACCACACCGCCTGGAGATCAAAGAGGCGGGAGAGCAGGAACGCCACCGGCAGCAGTACCACCAGCTGACGAATAACCGAAACAAGCAAAGAGAGCACTCCGTGGCCCAGGGCCTGGAATACCGAGGAGCTGACCACACAGAAGCCGGCAAATAGGAAGCTGTACGAAATGGTGCGCAGAGCGGGCACGCCGATAGTCAGCATGTCGCCGGCAGTCTCCCCATCCGCCATAAACATGGACAGGAACACATGGGGGATCAGCTGGAAGGCCAGCAGGCCCAGCATCATGATTCCCACCGCATACATAATGCTCAGACGGATCGTCTTGGAGATGCGGTCCGGCCGTCCGGCACCGTAATTGTAGGCCACAATGGGCACCATGCCGTTATTGAGGCCGAATACCGGCATGAAGATAAAGGACTGCAGCTTGAAGTACACGCCGAAAACCGCCGTTGCGGTGGCGGTAAAGGCCAGCAGAATCTGGTTCATGCCGAATACCATGACCGAACCGATGGACTGCATGGCAATGGAGGGCACGCCCACGCTGTAAATGCCGCGAATGATGGAACCGTTGGGGCGGAATCCCCGGAACTTCAGCTGCACATCCGGGTTGCGGCACAGGTTGAAGTAGACGGACAGGCCGGCGCCGCAGATCTGGCCGATGACGGTGGCCAGGGCGGCCCCTGCCACCTCCATCCGCGGGAAGCCGAACAGGCCGAAAATCATGATGGGGTCCAGAACAATGTTGATGATGGCCCCCACCGCCTGGGTAATCATGGTGTAAAAGGTACGGCCGGTGGCCTGGAGAATCCGGTCCAGCGTGACTCCGGCAAACATGCCAACGCTTACGCCGCAAACGATGGTCAGATAGTCCTCGCCGTAATCTACAATCCGGGTGATGTCCGTCTGAATGGTATAAAACAAGCGGGAACAGGTAAAGCCCAGCACGGTAAAGACCAGGCAGCTGACAAAGGCCAGAAACAGACCGTTGACCGCAGTTCGGTTGGCCTTGACCTGGTCCTTCTGGCCCAGACTCCGGGAGAGCAGGGCATTAATGCCTACGCCGGTACCCACACCAACGGAGATCATCAGGTTCTGAACCGGGAACGCCAGGGAGACTGCATTCAGGGCATCCTCGCTGAGCTGCGCCACAAATACGCTGTCCACTACATTGTAAAGGGCCTGTACGAGCATGGAAATGACCATGGGCACGGCCATGTTGAGCAGCAGACGATTGACGGGCATGACGCCCATTTTATTCTCATTTGCAGGTGTTTCCACCGTAATTTCCTCCCAACCTCTCATTTTTCTCTCTTTTCAAGCAAGAATAGATTATAGTGGAATCCATTTTTAATGTCAACGCTGCCCAGGGAAAAAATTGTATCACCACAGCACAAAGCCGGAATTGCCGCCTCTTCGGCAGCAATTCCGGCTTGTTTCTCTCAGGTTCGCACCAGCTCCGCGGGATGGACCATTTCCTCCCGGCCCCAGCCCTCACCGCTCTCCAGCGACATGACGGACACCTCAAAGGCTGTGCGGGACTCCTGTCTCCCCTCCACCACTTTTGTGTACTCCCGGCTCTGGAGCCGTCCGGACAGCTGGAGCCGGTCACCCACTCCCATGGCCCCACAGCGCCGGGCCAGGCTGCCCCAGGTAATGCAGGGCAGGTAATCCGCCCGGCCGTACCGGCGGTTCACCGCCAGAATCATATCGCAGATGGTTCTCCCCAGAGGCGTCACTCGCAGGCTGGGCTCCTTGCACAGCGTCCCCGTCAGCTCCAGCTGGTTCTCATCCTCCGCCCACTCCCGCCTCAGCTCCCGGGCAAAGACGTTGATCACCAGCCGGCTGCCCGTTCCGCTTCGATTGTTGAAGGTGCGCACCTCCCCCAGCACGGTCACCTCCTCCCCTGCGCCCAGACCGGGACACTGCTCCAGCAGAGCCCGGGGAGCCACGGCATACACCCGGTCCTCCGCCCCGGACAGGCGTGTCACACACAGGGGAAAACGGTAAAACTCCACGTCGTGGTTCACGTGGGAAAATACAGGGCTCTCCTCAAGCCGGCCGTGCAGGCGGATGCGGTTGAGGTCGGCGGAGCTTTGTCTCATGGAACATCACACTCCCAAAATCGTTGGTTCCTCCCATCTATATGCTCCAGCGATTTGGGATATGCCCCGGCGGGAAAAAGACGGCGCAGCCCCTGCCCGGGACTGCGCCGCCCAATGTTTCTGTATTGCTCAGCGCCGGCCAAAGCCACCGCCGCGGCCGCCGCCAAAGCCGCCACCGCCACGGCTGCCTCCGAATCCGCCGCCACGGCTGAAGCCACCGCCTCCGCGGCTGCCTCCAAAGCCACCTCCGCGGCTGCCACTGGAGAACCCACCGCCGCCGCGACTTCCACCAAATCCGCCGCCGCGGCCCGGGCCATTGAAGCCAGAGAAGCCTCCGCCGCCGGGACGGGAGGAGTGATTTCCACCACCCGGTCCGCCAAAGCCGCCGAAGCCGCCCGGACCACCGGGGCCTCTGGGCGGAGGCGGGGGCGGAGGACGGCGCCAGCGCCGCCGGTACCAGCCGTAGGCCGGTCCATGCCAGAACAGGATGGGCCGGAACACCACCGGCGGGTTGACCACGCCGTAATAGCGCTGCCGGTAGGAGGCGTACCGCAGGTTGTCCACCACGGTGGCAATTACCAGCAGAATCACCACCAGCATAATAATGCCCAAGAAGTTACTTCCGCTCTGATAGCCGTACCCATAGCTGCCGTTGTCCAGATAGCCCCGGCCGTACTGGTCCACGTAGTACTGGTTCACTTCCTGGAACAGCTCCAGGATACCGGAGGCGTATTCCTTGTTTGCCACCCCGTCATAGAGGTAGGTATTCATATAGGAGTTAATCTGGCTGTCGGTCAGCGGATAGTTGTCGCCGGGGAGGAAGTAGGCGCTGCCGCTGCTCGTCTCAATCACCAGCACGGCGTCCGCCGCCGCCAGCTCCCAGGCCATAGCCCGCTCATAGGCGTAGTCCTCCAGACTGCCGGATGCAGAGGGCACCACCGCAACTGCAATGAGGCTGTCATAGCGCTCCAGCCAGTTGGCATTGTAGAGGTTAATCTGGTGCTCCTCCTCCTGGGACAGCACGTCCGCCTCATCCAGCAGGAAGCCCTCGCTGCGGCTGGTGGACAGGCTGGTATCCAGTCCCACAGACGCAGGGGTGTTGGGTACGGTATCCGTCCGATTCAGGCCAATGAACACCGCCCCGGCCACCATCGCCAGGGTGATGACCACCGCCACCCAGGTTTTCTGAAAAAATTTCATTGCCGGTTCCTTTCTCCGCTGCACATATTCCGGTTTGCATGGGAGGCTATGCTCCGCGTTTCACATTGGCGCGCTGCGGCGCCTCCGCGCTTCTCTTTGTCACGCTGCGGATTGGCCGCGCAGCCGGATCAATAACTCCGCCGTCTCCGCCGCCAAACAGAAGCCCCAGAGGCCTTCTTGGTTTGCCGGCATCCGCTCTGTCGTTATCTCCCCTGCGCGGCTATCCTCCGCGCTTCTTTTAGCCCCGCAGCTCCAGCAGCTTCTGCTTCAGCTCGCCCTCGATGCGGCCCAGCTCAGCCTCGGCCTCTTTCCGCTTCTGGGCGCCCTCGGTCTGAATCTTCATGACCTCGTCCAGGGTGGAAATGAGCTGCTCGTTGGTGTGCTGGAGGGTCTGGATATCCACCACGCTGCGCTCGGCCTCCCGGGCGGTCTCGATGGTGCCCATCTTCAGCATATCCGCGTTCTTCTTCAGCAGGTCGTTGGTCATGTTGGTCACGGCAGTCTGGGCCGCGGTGGCCTGCCGGCCGTGCTCCAGGCCCAGAGCCAGCACCATCTGGCTCTTCCACAGGGGGATGGTGTTCACCAGAGAGGACTGGATCTTCTCCAGCATCTGGGTGTCGTTGTTCTGCAGGAGCCGGGTCTGGGGACCCATCTGGATGGAGATCATCCGGGTCAGCTCCAGGTCATGGAGCTTCTTTTCAAAGCGGGTGCACAGGTTGGCAAAGTCGTTGTAGGCCTGGGCATCCTCCTGGGCTCCGGTCTGGGCGGCCTTCTTTTTCAGCTCCTCCAGGTCGTGGGTGCGCAGGTACTCCAAACGCTTCTTGCCGGCGATGATATACATGGTGAGCTCTTTATAGTACTTGGTGTTGAGCTCATACATCTGGTCGAACATGGCGATGTCCTTCATCAGGACAATCTGGTGGTTCTCCAGCACCTTCACAATCTTGTTGACGTTGGTCTCCGCCTTGGAGTAGCTGGCCTTCAGCGCCTCCAGCTCGTCCTTTTTCTTCTGGAAGAAGCCGAAAATGCCGCCCTTCTTCTCCTCGCCCTGGCCGAAGTTCTTCAGCTCCACCACCAGGGAGGACAGGGCCTCGCCCACTTCGCCCAGATCCTTGGTCTTTACGTTGTTCAGGGCGCTCTCCGAGAAGGCGGCGATGTTCTTCTGGGCCGCCGCGCCGTACTGGAGCACCATGTTGGAATCGGTGACGTCGATCTTCTGGGCAAAGTCGTCCACCATCTTTCGCTCCGCCTCACTGAGCATGGACTCGTCCAGCTTCACGGCGTTGGCGTCCCGCTGGGCCTGGGCAGCCTGGGCCTGAGCCTCGGCGGCATCGGCAGCGGGCTCCAGGGTAAGAGAGGGCGCCTCAGGGGCAGCAGGGGCCTGGGCCGCCGCGGCGGTATCCGGGGTAAGAGTCAGCTCCGGGGTCAGGTTCAGTTCATCGCTCATGTGGATTTCCTCCTAAATTGTTGTTATCGTTCGATTTTTTCCGATTATATGCCAGATAGCGGTACCATTGAAGGGCGCAGCACAGGACTTGAAGCAGAACCAGGATAATCGCATAGCCCAGGCTCCCGCTGTCCAGGCTGCGGCCGGCAGCGAGGAAAAAGCCCAGCTGGATGACCAGCACCAGCGTCCAGAGCAGGGCAGCCGCCAGGCACTCGCCACGGCTGATCCGGTTCCGGTATCCCATCACGGCAGGCCCTCCTTACAGCTCCAGGTTCACGTCTGTGTCCTTCTTCTGCTCCTGTCCCATCTGCATCCCGCCCAGGCCCTCCCGGGCCAGCAGGTTTTCCATGACGGTAATGTCGGTGGAGATATCCAGTGCCTCCTCCCCAAAGAGGGCGTCCAGCTGCTTGTCAAAGGCCTGGACAATGGTATCCATCATGGTCTCCACCTTGCCCTTGGTGGCGTCGATGTTGCTGCCGGAGATGCCCACGGCATCCATCCGGTCATAGGCGTTGAGAATTTTCAGGGTGGTGGGCAGGTAATAGTCCAGGAAGCGGCGGATCTGGGGCAGCTTCTTGGGCTGGGCCACCACCTGGTCGATAATCTTCCCGGTCACTTCCTCCAGATGGTCAATCTGAGCGGAGATCTTTTCGTCCTCAATGCTGTCGTTCAGCCGGCGCATCTCACTCAGGGCCCGCTCCCGCTCCTTCAGAAGGGCATCAATCTCCGGGTTGCCGGTGGACTTGGGTTCCTCCTTTTTGGCGGGCTCCTCCTTCTTGGGAGTCTCCTTCTTCTCCTCTGCCCTTTCCTCCCCGGGAATGGCGTAGACCTTGTCGGGGAAAATGGCCTTTCCAATCACAAAGGCCACCAGCGAAGCCCCGGCACACACCAGGTACTGCACCGGAGTGCGCAGCGGAAACAGCAGGGAATAGCCCAACCAGACCACGCCGATCAGGTAAATGGGCAGAACGGAACGCTTTACGTGCTTTGCCATGACATACCTCCGCACCGGTGGAAGGGGCCCTCCGGCCCTTTTGCCGGCGCAGACCGCTCCTTCTCTTGTGATGAATTATAGCTTGTGTAAACAGGGGTGTCAAGGAGCCTGTCCCCGTCCTGAAAAGTCCCCTTTTCCCGGCTCTGCCGCGCCTGGATTTTCCCTCCGTTCCCCGGCAAACACGGAAAAACTCTCTCCGCTTGCACATTGACTTATGGAAAAAGATTGAGTATGATTAAGAATAGCTTACTTTTTATATGTATAAAGGAGACAAGTTTTATGCTGACCCTCGAACAGTTTAAAAACGCCCGGAATGTCCTCCAAGGCGTTTTGCGGCCCACGCACCTTATCGACTCTCCTTACCTGTCCCGGCTGTGCGGCAACAACGTCTACCTCAAGCCGGAGAACATGCAGGTCACTGGGGCCTACAAAATTCGAGGGGCCTACTTTAAAATCAGCACCCTGACGCCCGAGGAAAAGGAGCGCGGCCTGGTCACCGCCTCCGCCGGAAACCACGCCCAGGGCGTGGCCTACGCCGCCCAGGCGGCCGGGGTAGCTGCCACCATCGTCATGCCCACCACCACTCCCCTGGTGAAGGTGAACAACACCAAGGACTATGGGGCCAAGGTGGTACTCCACGGCGAAGTCTTTGACGACGCGGCCGAGCTGGCTGCCAAGCTCTCTGAGGAGCAGGGGCTGACCTATGTCCACCCCTTCAACGACCTGACTCTGGCCACCGGCCAGGGCACCATTGCCTATGAGATTTTCCAGGACCTGCCCGACGTGGACGTCATCCTGGTGCCTATCGGCGGCGGCGGTCTGGCTGCCGGCGTGTCCACCCTGGCCAAGCTTCTCAACCCCAACGTGGAGGTCATCGGCGTGGAGCCCGTGGGCGCCGCCTCCATGAAGGCCAGTCTGGAGGCCGGCCACGTGGTCACCCTGCCCACCGCCACCACCATCGCTGACGGCGTGGCGGTCAAGACCCCCGGCGATCTGGTCTTCCCCTACGTACAGAAAAATGTGGACCGGGTGCTGGCTCTGGAGGATGCCGAGCTGGTGGAGGCCTTTTTGGATGTGATGGAGCGGCATAAGATGGTGGTGGAAAACGCCGGCCTTCTGACCGTGGCCGCTCTGCGCCACCTGGATTGCCGGGGCAAGAACGTAGTCTCCGTCCTCTCCGGCGGCAATATGGACGTCATCACCATGGCCTCCCTGGTTCAGCACGGCCTCATCTGCCGGGGCCGGATCTTCACCTTCGCGGTGCAGCTGCCTGACCGGCCCGGTGAGCTGCTCCGGGTGGCGGAAGTGCTGGCCAAGAACAACGGCAACATCATCAAGCTGGAGCACAACCAGTTTGTCAACATCAACCGCCAATCCGGCGTGGAGCTGCGGGTCACGCTGGAGGCCTTCGGCCACGACCACAAGGAGCAGATCCTCCAGGCCCTGGGTGAGGCGGGCTATCACGCCGTGGAAACCGATACCGCTGATTTTTATAACTAAGGCGGACGCCCGCAATCGTTCTTCCTCTGCCGCCCGCCGGGGAGATACGCTCCTCCGGCGGGCGGCTATCTGAAAAGCGGCGGACCGGCCGGGATGGGACGGACGGGGTTGGGCCGTGGGCTCGGCCTGGAGCAATCCGTCCTCCCGGAGGCGCCCGGGAAGCGGCCGCTCCCCTTCTCCGCCCTGTATTCTATGCGCCCGGCGTCCGGGCTGCCCCTGCCGCAAGGATTCTGTTATTTTGTTGTATGGAAAGTGAGGCTGTCAGTTATGGTAAAAATTGCCCCCTCGATCCTGTCCGCTGATTTTGCGAATCTGGAGCGCGACATCAAGCGGGTCTCCTCCGCCGAATACCTCCACGTGGATGTAATGGACGGTGCCTTTGTGCCCAACATCACGCTGGGCGTCCCGGTGGTACAGTCCATCCGCAAGTGTACGGACATGTTTCTGGACGTCCATCTGATGGTGGACAAGCCCGTGCGGTACATCGAGGCTTTTGCCAAGGCGGGCGCCGACCTGCTCTCCGTCCACCTGGAGGCCGACCACCCCAAGCACATCGCCCAGGCTCTGGACATCATGGGCCAGTGCGGCGTGAAGAAGGCGGTGGCACTGCGCCCCATCACCTCCCCCAAGGCCATTCTCCCCTACATTGAGCAGCTGGATATGGTGCTGGTCATGACGGTGGAGCCCGGCTTCGGCGGCCAGGCCTTTATGGAGTCCCAGCTGGACACCATCCGTCAGGTGCGTGCCATTATCGACCAGTACAACCCCGCCTGCGAGCTGGAAGTGGACGGCGGCATCGCCCCCAAGACCGCTCCTCTGGTGGTAGAGGCGGGTGCCAATGTGCTGGTGGCCGGCTCTGCCGTGTACGGCGCTCCCGACCCCGCCGCCGCTATCGCCGCCCTGCGGGTATAAGCAGAGCGCACTGACTGCCGGGAAGCGCCGTCTCTCCGGTTTCCAAGCAAATTCGTCATTTCCTGGAGGTTATCACCCATGGAGTATTTCCCCCCCGCCCTTGAAAATCTGGTAGAGCAGTTTGCCAAGCTGCCCGGCATCGGCCTGAAAACTGCCCAGCGTCTGGCCTTTTACGTCCTCTCCCTGCCCCAGGAGGAGACCGACGCCTTTGCCCAGGCCATTGTGGAGGCCAAGCGGTCCATCCACTGCTGTCCGGTGTGCCAGAACCTCACGGAGGGGGACGGCCCCTGCTCCATCTGCGCCAGCCCCCGCCGGGACACCTCCACCATCTGCGTGGTGGCCGACCCCAAGGACGTGGTGGCCATGGAGCGCTCCCGGGAGTACCAGGGGCTCTACCATGTGCTCCACGGGGTCATCTCCCCCATGAACCACGTGGGCCCCGACGATCTCCACATCAAGTCTCTGGTGGAACGGGTGGCTGCCGGTGGCGTTTCCGAAGTCATCATGGCCACCAACCCGGACACGGAGGGGGAGGCCACCGCCATGTACCTCTCCCGGCTTTTGAAGCCCTTCCAGGTGAAGGTCACCCGTCTGGCCTACGGCATCCCCGTGGGCAGCCACCTGGAATACACCGATGACGCCACCCTCATGCGGGCGCTGGAGGGACGGCGGGAGATCTAGCGCCACATCCATCTGAGAGGAGCATCACGGCAATGCCTGCCCTTCCCAAGCTGTCCAAGGTGACCCGCCATTATCTGCGGGATTTTTCCTTCCGCCTGGCGGTCTTTCTCTTTGTGGCGATTCTCTTTCTCCTCTCGCCGGAGTGGCTGGACTTCACCGCCGAAGATCCCAAATTTGTTCCCCTTCTGCTGCTCTGGGTGGCGGTGGCCGGCTCCATGGTGGCTCAGCTCAACCCCAACAGCCTGCTGACCACCGGCTGCCTCAAGCAGTATCCCACCCGGTATGACCCGGTGGAGCACTATAATCCCGAGGATTTGCGGCAGGCGGTCAAGGTACAAAACCGCGGGGCGCTGAAGGTGGCCGTGGTGTGGCTGGCCGTCAACCTGTGCTTCGGTATCCTGTATCACCGGGGCGTACTGTCCGTTCCGGTCCTGGTTCTGCTGTGCGCCCTGTGCTATCTCTGCGACCTCATCTGCGTGCTGTTTTTCTGTCCCTTTCAGACCTTTCTGATGAAAAACCGCTGCTGCGTCAACTGCCGCATCTTCGCCTGGGGCTCCTGGATGATGGCCGCCCCCCTCATGTGCGTCCCCCACTGGTACGCCCAGAGCCTGTTCTGGATTGGCGTGGTGGTGCTGATTTTCTGGGAGGTGCGCTACCGTCGCCACCCGGAACGTTTCTGGTTCGGCTCCAACAAGCTGCTCCAGTGCGCCCACTGTCCGGAACAGCTGTGCCGCTACAAATATCCCCGCTCTCCCCGGTTCCGGAAACCCATGTAACCTTTTCCCCGCCCTGTTCCAGGGCGGGGGTTTTTTGTGCAAAATCCGTATATTTTTCCATTTTTATGTGTGCGGAGGAACCTTTTTCTCTCGTCGCCGTCTAATGAAGTAAAGCACCGGAACTTGCCTTGTTTGGAAAGGAGCGCACCGCCATGAAACGACGCATTCTTGCCGCCGCACTGGCCGCCCTGATGGTTCTGCCCCTGGCCGGCTGCGGCTCTTCCTCCCCCTCCGGCAGCAGTTCTCAGTCCCCCACGCTCACCCGGACCGCCCTGAATCAGCCCGTCTATCCTGACTTTCCCCAGCAGCCCGACTACGAAGAATTTCAGGATGACTGGGAGGCCTATGACAAAGCCTCCACCGAATACTACGAGCAGCTCTCCGCCCTGCGGGGAGACGGCATCTCCCCGGACACGGTGCAGGCTCTGACGGACTTTGCCGGGCGCAGCACCGCTCTGGCCATAGAGGGTATGGAGGGGGAAAACACCGTCTACTCCCCCCTGTCCCTGTGGTCCGCTCTGGCTATGCTGGCCCAGTGCGCCGGGGGCGAGAGCCGCCAGCAGGTGCTCTCCGCCCTGGGCAGCGGCGGGCTGGAATCCCTTCAGGAGCAGGTGGCCCAGGTGTGGCAGGGCCTCTACACCAACGACGGAGTCAGCTCCCTGCTGCTGGCCAACTCCATCTGGCTCAACAGCAGCATGGAGGGCTCCTATGTGGAGGAGACTCTGGAGACGCTGGCCCGGGACTACTACGCCGGGGCCTTTTCCGTCCCCATGGGCACCGCCGAGGCCGACCAGGCGGTCACCGACTGGGTGAGCGAACAGACCCACGGCCTCATCGGTGGGGAGGAACCCGTGGTGGAAACCAAGGAGTATACCGTCGCTCTGCTGGCCTCCTCTCTCTACTACAAGGCCCCCTGGGCGGAGGAGTTCTCGGAATCCCAGACCTGGACCGACACCTTCACCGACGCCGCAGGAAACGCCTCTCAGGTGGACTTCATGCACCAGCAGCACCACGGCACCATGCTCACTGGTCAAGGGTACAAGGCGGCCAGCCTCAGCACCCGGCTGGGCGAGGTGGTCTTTGTCCTGCCCGACGAGGGCGTCACTCCCGAGTCCCTTCTGGAGGACGGAAGCCTTCTGTCCAGTCTGGACTTCAACACCCCCTCGGCCCAGAGCGGCGCCATCGAGTGGTCGGTGCCCAAATTTGACGTGAGCTCGGAGCTGGATCTGCTCCCCGCCCTGGCACAGCTGGGCATCACTGATCTGCTGGATTCGGAGGCCGCCGACCTATCCCCTCTCACCTCCATTGGTGCCTACCTCTCCGGTGCCACCCAGATGGCCCGGGTGAAGGCGGACAAGGAGGGCGTGGAGGCCGCCGCCGTCACCATTCTCACTATGGACGCCACCGCCGCCCTGGAGGATCCCGAGCCCATGGTGATGGATCTGGACCGTCCCTTCCTCTTTGTTATCCGCGCGGAGGGCGTCCCCCTCTTTGTGGGCATTGTAAATCAGGTTGGATAACGGGCTCAAACACAGAAAGGCCTCCGGGAACCGATGTTCCCGGAGGCCTTTTGTCCTTATTCTGCCTCAGCGTCGGCGGATCTCCAACACAATCTGCCGGGTGCAGCCCAGCATCACCAGAATCAGCACCACCACCGCCAGCTCCAGAGGCTCCCAGCGGTCAAACAGCACCTTCAGCGCCAGATAAGCGGCTGCAGCGCCCATAAGCGCCCCAAACACCATTCCGCCCGGATTTGGGCCCCAGAAACGCTGCCGGTGTTCCCGGTCCGGATAGATGAGCTCATCAATGCCCACCTGGAAAAACTCCGCCAGCTTCATCAGATCGTCAATGGAGGGGTTCGTCTGTCCTCGCTCCCAGTTGGAGATGGTCTGCCGGGTGGTGTGCAGCTGGGCGGCCACCGTCTCCTGGCTGATCCCCCGCCGCTCCCGGATGCACTTCAAATTGCGGGCAACATCGTTCATCGTTTGTCCTCCTCGCTCCCTTTTCTGTCTCCAACATGGGGATTTCCGGAGAAAAAGTCAAGCAAAGATTCCTTGCTCCGCCTTAAAGCCGCACAGGGAGCGGGCGGACCACCCGAAGCTCCTCCGGGGTGACGGCACACTCCATGGACAGCACCTCCACCCCCGCCTTGGCCACCCGGCGCAGGGCGTCTCCGAATTGGGGATGGGTGGCGTCGTTGGGCTCCAGGTACCGCATTCCCTCCATCTGGACGATGAAGCACACCGCCGCCTCATAGCCGGCCGCTTTGGCCGCCGCCAGCTCCTCCAGGTGCTTCACGCCCCGTAAGGTGGGGGCATCTGGAAACCGGACTGCGCCCTCCTCCTCCAGGGTGACCCCCTTTACCTCCACAAACCCCCGTGCGGAGGGGGACTCCCAGTAGAAATCAAAGCGGGAGGCGCCATAGGTGGTCTCCGGGCGCAGCAGGGTGAGATCCGGCCGGAAGCCCCCAGAGGAGGCCCACTCTCCAAACACCTTGTTGGGGGCCTGGGAGTCCATGTTGATGAGCAGCGGTCCCCGCTCCGTCTCCTTTTCCACGGCCACCAGGTCAAAGCGGGTCTTTCGGGCGGGGTTGGTGCTCTCCTCCAGATACACCAGGGCTCCGGGCACCAGCAGTTCCCGGCAGCGGCCCGTGTTCTTCACATGGCACACCTCGGTCCGGCCCTCCACTTCCACATGGGCGATAAACCGGTTGGGCCGGGCCAGAAAGCGCCCGGGACAAATTCTCTCATACCGCACTTGCTTTTTGCCTCCCCGCTCTGCTATGATAGGAATCGCGCCTTTATTCGACAATCTGCACCGTTCATTCCAACGGCCCGCCGAATACAGTGCTTTTGAGTATAACCCACCACGAGGAGCGAATCAAGCATCATGGAGAAAAAAGCCTATCTGAGTATCATTGCCGCCGCCTGCCTGTGGGGCGGGATCGGTGTGTTTGTCAAAGTGCTCACCGCCGTGGGCCTGACCTCCCTGCAGGGGGTGGCCGCCCGGAACCTGGTGGCCTCGGTAGCCTTTTTTCTCTACCTGCTCGTCACTGACCCCAAGGCCCTGCGCATCCATCCCCGACACTGGTACTACTTCTTCGGCTCCGGTGTTTGCGGACTGCTGTTCTTCAACTGGTGCTATTTTACCGTCATCGCTCAGAGCTCCATGTCGGTGGCCGCGGTTCTGCTGTATACCTCCCCGGTGTTCGTCATGATTTTATCTACCTTTCTCTTCCGGGAGCGGATTACTCCGGTGAAGCTCATTGCCCTGCTCATCACCTTTGTGGGCTGTACCCTGGCCACCGGCCTGCTCCCGCTGGGCGAGACTAGGCTGTCTGGTCTCACCATCCTCGCCGGACTGGGGGCCGGGTTCGGCTACGCCCTCTACTCCGTGCTGAGCAAGGTTGCCCTGCGGCAATACTCCGCCTCCACGGTCTCCTTCTACACCATCCTCTTCTGCGCCGTATTGGCCATCCCCCTGTCCGGACTGTACCTGAGGGTGGATTTGCTGCCCAATCCCACCTTCTGGGCTGGCTCCCTGGGCATCGGCTTTCTGTGCTGCGCCATTCCCTCCTACCTTTTTACCATGGGACTGGTCCACGCCGAGGCCGGAAAGGCCTCCATCTTGTCCACCGCCGAGCTGCTGGTGGCCACTCTACTGGGCATTTTGCTCTTCCATGAGGAGGTCACCATCTATAAGCTGCTGGGCATGGCCGCCATCTTTGCCGCCATTCTCCTGCTCAACCGCCCGGTAAAAAAAGAGACAAACTGAAAATTGGGGCTTGACAGCCAAACTTCACCTCGCTATAATAACACCAAATTAAATCAGGAAACCGATGAGAAAGAGGAGTAGCAGCGAGTCGGAACCTTACAGAGAGCCGCAGGCGGTGGAATTGCGGCAGGGGACGCCGGTGTGAATGGACTTTTGAGGGCTATGCGAACGGGAAACCTAGTAGCGCGACGGGGACTCCGCCCGTTATCAGGGGAGCATGGGCTGTTTGGCCTGTGAAAGTGAGCGGGCGTATCTTCATACGTCAATCCGGGTGGCACCGCAGAGGCTGATTGCAGTCCTTTGTCCCAGAAAAAAATTTCGGGGACGAAGGGCTTTTTTGTTGCCTTCTCCCCAGACGAAAAGGAGAAATGAACCATGAGCACCATGAACAAAATCCCTCACCGCCTGTATTTGACCGAAGACCAGATGCCCCGCCAGTGGTTCAACCTGCGCTCGGCCATGCCCCAGCAGCCCGACCCCCTCATCCACCCCGGCACCCTGCAGCCCCTGGAGATGCCCGATCTGGCCCCCATCTTCTGCGAGGAGCTGGCCAAGCAGGAGCTGGACGGAACCACCCCCTATGTGGACATTCCCGAGGAGGTACTGGAGGTCTACAAAATGTACCGCCCCTCCCCCCTCATCCGGGCCTATGAGCTGGAGAAGGCCCTGGACACCCCCGCCCGCATCTACTACAAGTTTGAGGGCAACAACACCTCCGGCTCCCACAAGCTCAATTCCGCCGTGGCCCAGGCCTACTACGCCAAGATGCAGGGCCTCACCGGCGTCACCACCGAGACCGGAGCTGGCCAGTGGGGCACTGCCCTCAGCGAGGCCTGCTCTTACTTCGGCCTCACCTGCGACGTCTACATGGTCAAGTGCTCCTATGAGCAGAAGCCCTTCCGCAAGGCGGTGATGGGGGTCTTTGACGCCAGCGTCACCCCCTCCCCCTCCATGACCACGGAGGCCGGGCGGAAGATTCTGGCCGAAAATCCGGGCACCACCGGCAGCCTGGGCTGCGCCATTTCCGAGGCGGTGGAGGCCGCCGTGCAGAGCCGCGGAAAGAAGCGCTATGTGCTGGGCAGCGTTCTCAATCAGGTGCTGCTCCACCAGTCCATCATCGGCCTGGAGAGCAAGCTGGCCATGGAGCAGCTGGGCGAGTACCCCGATGTGGTGGTAGGCTGCGCCGGCGGCGGCTCCAACCTGGGCGGCCTCATTGCCCCCTTCATGGCTGACAAGCTCCGGGGTGTGAAAAATCCCCGCATTGTAGCGGTGGAGCCCGCCTCCTGCCCCTCCTTCACCCGGGGCAAGTACGCCTATGACTTCTGCGACACCGGCAAGGTTACCCCCCTGGCCCGGATGTATACCCTGGGCTCTGGCTTCATCCCTTCCGCCAACCACGCCGGCGGCCTGCGCTACCACGGTATGAGCCCCATTCTCTCCAAGCTGTACCACGACGGGTACATGGAGGCGGTGAGCTACAAACAGTCCCAGGTCTTTGAGGCAGCCGTCCTCTTTGCCAAGCGGGAGACCATCCTCCCTGCCCCCGAGTCCGCCCACGCCATCAAGGGTGCCATCGATGAGGCCCTGAAGTGCAAGGAGACCGGCGAGGCCAAGACCATTCTCTTCGGTCTCACCGGCACCGGCTACTTCGACATGACCGCCTATGAGTCCTACCTCTCCGGTACCATGACCGACTATGTCCCCACCGACGAGGACCTTCAGAAGGGCTTTGACTCTCTCCCCAAGATTCCTCAGAATGAGGGCATTTAAATTTTAATCTTTTGAATTTCTTAATCTTTTCTTTTCCTCTTTTTAATTCCCGGGGTATATCATTCAAGATGCGGCAGGGGCGCTGCTCCTGCCGCATCAAGGCTTTTGTAAGATGGTGATGGTATGTATTCCTCTCAGGATCCAAATGACCTCTATGATACACCCCGGCGCTCCCGCTCCTCTCAACGGAGGAGGAAACGCCGAAGCCCCCTGCCCAAGCTGTTTGCTGCCGGTATTTTGCTGGGACTGGCCATTTTCTTTCTGCCCCGGATCTACGAGGGATTCCATTCCGCGCCTCAGCTTCCCCAGACCCTGACCGATGAATTGAAGGCCCTGGCGGACAGCCAGCCCGAGGCCCAGCCTCTGCTGGACCACCCGGGCCGCTATCCCGAAGCACTGTTGGAGCTGGCTGCCCGCAACCCGGAGGCCCTTGACTTTGTGCTGGACTACCCCCAGAAAAAGGACGAGCCCGCCGCAAAGACGGTGGGTGAGGTACAGCAAGGAACATTTCCTCAGCTCCTGCAGTGGGATGAGCGCTGGGGCTACCAGACCTACGGGGATGGGCTGATGGGCCTCACCGGCTGCGGTCCCACCGTGCTGTCCATGGCGGTGTGCGGCCTGACGGGAGACAACACCATCACCCCCTGGGTGGTGGCCCAATACGCCCAGGAGGCGGGCTGGTACGTGGATGGCTCCGGCTCCAGCTGGGACCTCATGCGGGAGGGCTGCCGCCACTATGGATTGGAGGCGGAGGAGCTCCCGCTGGACGAGGGGATTGTCACCCGGGAACTGAAAAACGGCCATCCTGTCATTTGCAGCATGGGTCCCGGCGACTTCACCACCAGCGGCCACTTCATCCTCCTCACCGGGATGGAGGACGGACAAATTTGCCTCAATGACCCCAACCGCCCCTCCAACAGTGAAAAGCGGTGGGACTTTGATACCCTGGCCCCCCAGATTCGCAATCTGTGGGCCTGTTCCCCGGTGGAGTAAATCCCTCACTCCACCCATAAAAAATCCCCCGTGCTCTCTGCTTTGGCAGAGAGCACGGGGGATTGATTTTTACGGCAGCGCAGTCGGCTTACAGGTCGATAACCTCGCCGGTGAGCACCTCGTGGCTGTCCACCACCAGCTGGCCGTCCCGACAATCCACCGTGAGGGTTTGGCCGCCCTCCACCTGGTCGGCGATGATCTTCTTGCTGATCAGCGTCTCCACGGTGTGCTGCAGGTAACGGCGCAGGGGCCGGGCACCGTAGATGGGGTCGTAGGCCGCGTTGATGATTTCCGCCTTGGCCGCGGGGGTGAGGGTGACGGTGAGCTGCTTATCCTCCAGACGCTTGTTGAGCTCGGCCACCATCAGGTCGATGATGTGGGTCACGTTCTCCTTCGTGAGAGGCTTATAGAAGACAATCTCATCCAGCCGGTTCAGGAACTCCGGGCGGAAGGAGCGCTTGAGCAGCTCGTTCACCTGGTCCCGGGCCTCCTGGCTGATCTCGCCGTTTTCATCGATGCCGTCCAGCAGGAACTGGGAGCCCAGGTTAGAGGTGAGGATGATGATGGTGTTCTTGAAGTCCACCGTGCGGCCCTGGCTGTCGGTAATCCGGCCGTCGTCCAGCACCTGCAGGAGGATGTTGAACACGTCAGGGTGGGCCTTCTCCACCTCATCAAAGAGGATGACGGAGTAGGGGTGACGGCGCACCGCCTCGGTGAGCTGGCCGCCCTCCTCATAGCCCACATATCCCGGAGGGGCACCGATGAGCCGGGAGACGGAGAATTTCTCCATGTACTCGGTCATGTCGATGCGCACCAGGTTCTTCTCGCTGTCAAAGAGGGCCTCGGCCAGGGTCTTGGCCAGCTCCGTCTTACCGACACCGGTGGGACCCAGGAACAGGAAGGATCCAATGGGTTTATTGGGGTCGGCGATGCCGGCGCGGCTTCTCAGAATGGCCTCGGACACCAGGCGCACCGCCTCGTCCTGGCCCACCACACGCTTGTGGAGGATGTCCTCCAGATGCAGCAGCTTCTCCCGCTCGCCCTCCATGAGCCGGGCCACGGGGATACCGGTCCAGCGCTCGATAATGCGGGCGATCTCCTCCTCGGTGACCTTGTCCCGCAGCAGGGAGCGCTGACGGCTCTCATTGGCAATCTGCTCCTCCGCCTCCAGGGCCTTTTTCAGCTCAGGAATCTTGCCGTACTGGAGCTCGGCGGCCTTATTGAGGTCGTACTCCCGCTGGGCCTTCTCCAGCGCGGCGTTGGCGGCTTCCAGGTCCTCACGGAGCTTCTGCACCTTGCCGATGGCGCCCTTCTCGTTGTCCCACTGGGCCTTCTTGGCCTTGAACTCCTCCCGCATGTCAGAGAGCTCCTTCTGGATTTCCGCCAGGTGCTCCTGAGAGAGCTTGTCGGTCTCCTTCTTCAGGGCGGCCTCCTCAATCTCATGCTGGATGATCTTCCGCTGGATGACGTCCAGCTCGGTGGGCATGGAGTCCATCTCCGTGCGGATCATGGCACAGGCCTCATCCACCAGGTCGATAGCCTTGTCGGGCAGGAACCGGTCGGTGATATAGCGGTTACTGAGGGTGGCGGCGGCGATGATGGCGCCGTCGGTGATTTTCACACCGTGGTACACCTCGTAGCGCTCCTTCAGGCCACGGAGGATGGCGATGGCGTCCTCCACCGTGGGCTCGTTCACCATGACGGGCTGGAACCGGCGCTCCAGAGCGGCGTCCTTTTCAATATACTGCCGGTACTCATTGAGGGTGGTGGCACCGATGCAGTGGAGCTCGCCCCGGGCCAGCATGGGTTTGAGCAGGTTGCCTGCGTCCATGGCGCCCTCGGTCTTGCCCGCGCCCACAATGGTATGAAGCTCATCGATGAACAGGATGATCTTGCCCTCGGACTTCTTCACCTCATTCAGGACGGCTTTCAGACGCTCCTCAAACTCGCCGCGGTACTTGGCGCCGGCAATGAGGGAGCCCATATCCAGGGCAAAGATGGTCTTGTCCTTCAGGGAGCTGGGCACGTCCCCCTTTACAATCCGCTGGGCCAGGCCCTCGGCGATGGCGGTCTTGCCCACGCCGGGCTCGCCGATGAGGACGGGGTTATTCTTGCTCTTCCGGGAGAGGATACGGATGACGTTCCGGATTTCATCATCCCGGCCGATGACGGGGTCCAGCTTGTTCTGACGGGCCCGCTCCACCAGATCGGAGCCGTACTTCTTCAAAGCATCATAGGTCTCCTCCGGGTTGTCGCTGGTAACCCGCTGATTGCCCCGGACGGAGGCCAAAGCCTGCATGACCCGCTCCCGGGTGACGTTATAGGTGCGGTAGAGCTGGCTCAGCTCCCGGTTGGCGCTGTCCAGCAGGCCCAGGAAGATGTGCTCCACCGAGATATACTCGTCCTTCATGGACTCTGCCGCCTGCTCGGCGCTCTTCAGTGCCTTGTCCACGTCCTGAGCCACATAGATTTTGTCTGCCTCCCGGCTGCCGCCGGATACCTTGGGCAGCTTTTCCACCTCGGCCTTGATGGCCGCCTCAAAGCTGGGCACCGTCATTCCCATGGCGGTGAGCAGCTGGGGAATAAAGCCCTCCTGGTCGGACACCAGCGCCAGCAGCAGGTGCTGCTGCTCAATCTGCTGCTGCCCGTACTCCTGGGCCAGATCCCTGGCCCCCTGGATGGCAGAAAGGGATTTTTGCGTAAACTGATTCATATTCATATGGAAGAAACCTCCTTTTCGGGTTTCCATTTTTTGTATTAAGTTTTAGCACTCGTATTATCTAAGTGCTAAAATTATGATAGCCTATTTCCTCCCATTTGGCAAGGGGGTTGGGCAAATTTTTTCAAAGAAAAGGCAGGCCCGCAGGCCTGCCTTTTCCGCATATCCATCCTTACTGGATGGCGATCTTCCGGCTCTGGGGCTCGGGCTCACCCTGCTTGGGCAGAGTCAGCTTCAGCACGCCGTTTTCATAGCTGGCGCTGATGGCGTCTTCCTGAATGCCGGAGACATTGAAGGAACGGGTGAAGCTACCCACACGGCGCTCCCGGCAGACATACTTGCCGTTCTCATCCTTGTTCTCCGAGGTCTCATCGTGCTTGGCGGTGATGGTCAGCAGGCCATCCTGCAGGTGCAGGTCAATGTCCTCCTTCCGGAAGCCGGGCAGGTCGGCCTCCAGCAGGAAGTGGTCGCCCTCATCCTTGATGTCGGTACGGAAGGCGGGCATCTGGCTGCGGTCCACGGGGAAGAAGCTGCGCTCAAAATCATCAAACAGGCTGTTCAAACTATTATTGGTGTAACGTCCAAAGGGAAGCAAACTATACATAACTCAAAACTCCTTTCGGGCCGGGTTTCTGCGGCACCTCGCCGTTCCCTGGGCCCTTCTTAACTTTGGCTTTAGTATAGCTCCGGATTATGAACAATTCTCGCAAACTTTATGTCTAAATTGTAAATTCTAGCACTCTCAAATATAGAGTGCTAATTTCATTTTCTCCATTCTCCTCGCTTCTTGCCGGAAGAATGAAAGAATGTTATACTTAATTTTGTCGATTCTATTCCGGGAGGGATTTGTTTGAAGGTACTTATTTTTGGTTCTCAGGCCCGTTACCAGGCCTATCAGCCGGATTTTGTGGCCCAACTGCCCGTGGAGCCAGTGTTTTGCCCCATTGACCAGCCTCTGCACGAGGCCGCTGCCCGGCACCCCGACGCCCAGGCTCTGTTTGTGGACGCCATCACTCCGGTGGAACGGGCCATGATGGAGCTGCTGCCCCAGCTGAAGCTCATCCACTCCGAGGGCGTAGCCTTTAACCGCATTGATCTGGAGGCCGCCCGGGAACGTGGTATTTTTGTGTGCAACAACAAGGGCTGCAACGCCGCCTCTGTGGCCGAGCACACGGTCATGCTCATGCTCATGGCTCTGCGCCACGGCATCACCGGCCACAACGCCGTCAGAGCCGGACAGCAAATCACCATGAAGGAGGCTGTGATGGTCTCCGATTCCCCGGAGCTCGGTCTGTGCACGGTGGGCCTTGTGGGCTTTGGCGACATCGCCCAGGCCACCGCCCGCCGCCTCCAGCCCTTCGGCTGCCCCCTCTACTACTATACTCCCCACCGCCGTCCGGAGGCGGTGGAGCAGGACTTTGGCGTTACCTACCTGCCTCTGGAGGAGTTGGCCGCCCGGTGCGACATTCTCTCCCTCCACTGCGCGGTGACCGATGAGACCCGGGAGATGGTCAATGCAGATCTCCTCTCCAAAATGAAGCCCAACGCCATCCTGGTAAACACCGCCCGGGGTGACCTGCTGGACAACCAGGCAGTACGTCAGGCCCTCATGGAGGGACGTCTGGGCGGCATCGCCGTGGATACTCTGGCACCCGAGCCCACCCCCGCCGACCACCCTCTGGTGGACCTGCCTCCGGAGGTGCAGGACCGGGCCATCTACTCCCCCCACCTGGGCGGCATCACCGGCGGCTCCTTCCGCCGGGCCCACGCCAACATGTGGAACAGCCTGCGCCTGGTATTGGAGGGCAAGCGCCCCAACTTCATCGTCAACGGACTGTAAAGGAGTTTCTATGCCCGCGTTTCTCTTAAAAGTCGTTCTTGTCTGGCTGGCAGTCATCAACCTCATTACCTTCACCCTCATGGGGCTGGACAAGTGGAAGGCCCGGCGGGACGCCTGGCGTATCCCGGAAAAGACGCTGTTTCTCGCCGCCCTGCTGGGAGGCGCCCTGGGCGGTACGGTTGGGATGCATCTCTTCCACCACAAGACCAGGCACTGGTATTTCCGCTTTGGCTTCCCTGTTCTGCTGATTTTACAGCTTCTGCTGGCCGGATTTCTGGCCTACCGATTTTAGTAAAAAATCCCTGCTGCCCATTGGACAGCAGGGATTTTTTCATATTCAGAACCGATGCACCCATCCGGAAGAAAACCAGACGGGAATCAGCCAGGCAATGGAATAAACCAGCAGGTTCAGGGGGGACAGGGAGCTGTAAGCCACAGCGGACACCAAGTAGGCCGCCAGGGCCATACCCAGTACCGCGCCCATACAGCACAACACTGCGCCCACCCGGGCGGCACGGCGCAGACGGCGGGCTGCGGTCACCGCCTCAGCAAAGGGGAAGATGCCCTCCCGGCACAGCAGAGCGGTAAGGGTATCCCCGTGGGGCTGCTCCGGATCGGACAGCTCCCGGCGGCGCTCCACCGGCGGAAAGTCCATCTTGTCTGCCGCCAGCTTAAACCGCTGCTGAAGCATGGCGGGGATGAGGTTAAAGTCCCGGGTGGCCAGCACCAGCCCGATTTTCTCCCGCATCAGCTCCTCCACCGAGGGGAAGACTGTATCGGGCAGGGTGTAATTCAGGGCGAAAATACCTGCCAGTTCTCCGTTGATGGCGCAGAACACGGCGCTTTTTACGTTCAGGCCCGGGGGCAGGGAAATTTCCATCAGGTTCATAAAGGCTGCCGAGCCCACCAAGACCTGGTCGCCCCGGATGTTGGCGGACAGACCGCCGCCCTCATAGCAGCACAGGCGCTCGGCGTTGCGCAGCAGTCCGCCCATGGCCCGCAGCTGCTCATGGAACAGCCGGGCCAGGCCGCTGCCCGCGTCCCGCAGCAGGGTGGCGGTATAGGCCATCACCCGCTCCACGGGGAAATTTCCCATTACCTTATAGCCATTAAACTCCACATAGCCCGGCGGAAACAGGTCGGTGTCGGTAATCAGCACCCGACCGCCCCGGCGGGACCCAACCACTCCCGGCCATCCGGCCAGGGCCGCGCCGCTCTGGCTCAGGCGGCGGGCCAGCTTATGAAAGGACCGGCCGTAGGCCAGACCGCTGCCGAAAGCGGCGGAGGCGCTGAACAGCGCCGACAGGCCCCAGGCCAAATTTTCGGTATGTCCGGCACCCACGGTGGCCAGCATAGCCAGCACCACATCGCCCAGCAGCAGCAGCGGACAGACGCGGTGAAAAATCCGCTGAGCTCCGTCATCCATCTGAATCTGGCTGCCGAAGCCCTCCGCCGTGCCCGACCACTTGGTGTAGGCGTCCCGGCCGTTCCATTTGCCCTCGTCCTGGGTCACCCGGTAGGGGCTGGAGGAGGCCGCCGCCACCCGGCAGGACAACCGCTGGGCGCAGCGCTTATGATATCGGCCGTGGAGCAGCAGAAAGAGGTCGGCCAGCACCACCGCCGTATAGGGAAGGCGCAGTTTCTCTCCTGGCTCCAGAGCCAGCAGGATTCCATCTGCCAGAGTAAAGAGACAGGCCAGGGCGGCTAGAGTATCCATCTCCACCTTGCCCCGGAAGGCCCGGCCAATGCCGGTTCCCAGCACGTCCAGTGACAACAGGGCGCCCGCTCCCAGCAGGCCTACGGCAATCCAGCTTTGCACCTGAGCTCCGTCCAGCGGAGGAAGCCAGACAAGCCCCACAGAGGGCACAATCAGCTGCGCCAGCGCAAGAGCGGCCAGCAAAAACAGCAGCAGCGCTCTTGTCCGCAGGCCCTTCAAGCCCTTCCCATAGGTCCGGGCCAGCTCCTGAGGCGGCGTATCCGGCGGAGGCGGCTCCACCTTGGGCGGGCGGCGGAACCGCCGCACATCCTCCTCCGGCTCCTCCTCCTGGTCAGTGCCGGGAATCAGCCGCTCCAGGCGGCGCACCTCTTCCGGGTCGGTGCGCTCGTCCTCCTCAAACATCCGGTCGGCGTAATTGTCCGCCTTCCGGGTAACATCCTTTAAAAAGGATCCCAGAACACTCTCCTCTTCCGGGAACTGGATGACGGCGTCTTCCCCGTCCTCCTCCTGCTCCTCCTCTGAGGGTTCCTCCGTCTCTTCTTCACACGCGTCCTCAAGCTCCTCCGGCTCATCCTCTTCCTCGGGGGGAACCTGAGGATAGGTACGCTCCTCCTCCGGCTCCTGCTCCGGTTCGTCCTCCTCCGGTTCCTGGGGCCGAATCCTTTTTCCCGGGAAAGACACTACCTTCCCTTGGCGGGAGGCGTGGGACCGGCGGGGCGCCGCAGGCCAGGGCAGGTCTTGCTCCTCCTGGCGGGGCTTCACCGGCACGGCCCCCTGTCCCTCAGAGCGCCCCGACCCAAACTCCGCCAGAATGTCATCCAGAGAGAATCCATCCCCGTCGGCGTCCCCGATGAGCGACTTGACCTGCTGCAGGTCATCGTTATTGTTCAGTTGTTTCTTCTCGCGATCGCCCATGGATCCGTTCCTCGGTCTCTGAATGAAAATTTATGCGGGTCCTCAGCCCTCGCCCATGCGCTGGCGCACTGCCTCATAGAGCAGCACAGCCGCCGCAGCCGAGGCGTTCAGGGAGTTGATCTTGCCAAACATGGGGATGGACACGGTGAAATCGCAGTTCTCCGTCACCAGACGGCCCATGCCCTCTCCCTCGCTGCCGATGACGATGGCGGCAGGGCCCTTCAAATCGGCCTTATAGAGGGAGGTGGTGCCCTCGGCCGCGGTGCCGAAGACCCAGATCCCCTCCTCCTTCAGCTCCTTCAGCAGGGCGGGCAGATTGGGCACCCGGGCTACCGGCACATGGGCCACCGCCCCGGCGGAGGTCTTGGCCACCACGGCGGTGAGGCCGGCGGAGCGGCGCTTGGGGATGATCACCCCGTGGGCTCCGGCGGCGTCGGCGGTACGGATGACCGCACCCAGGTTATGGGGGTCACTGAGCTCGTCGCACACCACGATGAGGGGCGGCTCCCCCTTCTCCCGGGCGATATTCAGAATGTCGTCCACACTGGCGTACTCCCGCACGGCCGCCTGGGCAATGACTCCCTGATGGGAGTGGGTGCGGCTCATATTGTCCAGCTTGCGCCGGTCAGCGTCCACCACCACAATGCCCTTTTCCCGGGCCGTGGAGGCAATATGCCCCAGGGCGGCGTCCCGCTCGCCCTTCAGCAGAAAAATTTTATCAATGGCCACGCCGGCCCGCAGCGCCTCAATGACAGCGTTGCGGCCCTCGATGATTCCGTCGTTCTCCGTCTCCACCGGCGCGGAGCGGCGCAGGGGCGGTCTGTTGTTCATGCCTGCATCCTCCCATTTCAATTCCATTCGACAGGTATTGTTCAGTATAACATATTTGACTGCCGGGTGGAAGTAGCAAATTGCCCAGCAGGCTTTTTTCTTCTTTCACAGAAAGTTTACACCCCGCTTCCTTGTTTTTAAAAAAGGAATGTGCTATGATAAACTCCAATGCAACCTGTTTCAACGGGAAAATTATTGAAATATGCGGAGGTATTCTCCTTTGAAACCAGACAAGGGAAACAACAAAAAAAATACCTTTGGCCTCATCACCCTTATTTTGTGGGCTCTGGTGCTGACGCTGCTGTTCCGCAGCTGCTCGGCCTCCTATGCCAGTGCCAACGAGGTACAGGTGGATTACTCCACCTTTAAACAGTGGGTGCAGGAGGATAAGGTAGAACGCGTCCTCATGCAGTCGGGCAAATACACCATCACCCTTCGCGAGGGTGTTACGGTGGAGCTGCCTGAGGAGGACAAAACAACCAACAGCGCCTTCTCCTGGCTGCCCCAGGGCAATCAGGAGGTGGTCTACGTCACCACGCCCACCTCGGTACCGGACGTGGAGATCTACCAGTTGATGGACGAGCATAACACCGCCTACTATGACGAGCCGGTGGACAGCTCCTCCTACATTCTGTCTCTGGTACTCTCCTACCTGCTGCCTGTGGTCATCATGGTGGGCGCCATGCTCTTCCTCTACCGCGGCATTGGCGGCAAGGGCGGCATCGGCGGCATCGGCAATGTGGGCAAGTCCAACGCTAAGGTCTATGTGGAGAAATCCACCGGCGTCACCTTCCGGGACGTGGCCGGACAGGACGAGGCCAAGGAATCGCTGCAGGAGGTTATAGACATCCTGCATAACCCGCAAAAGTACACGGAAATCGGCGCAAAGCTGCCCAAGGGCGCTCTGCTGGTGGGCCCGCCGGGCACCGGTAAGACCCTGCTGGCCAAGGCCGTGGCCGGAGAGGCGGGCGTTCCCTTCTTCTCCATCAGCGGCTCGGACTTCGTGGAGATGTTCGTGGGCGTGGGCGCCAGCCGTGTCCGTGACCTCTTCAAGGAAGCCAGCAAGATGGCCCCCTGTATCATCTTCATCGACGAGATCGACACCATCGGCAAATCCCGCGACAACCGCATGGGCGGCAACGACGAGCGGGAGCAGACTCTGAACCAGCTGCTGGCTGAGCTGGACGGCTTTGATCCAGGCAAGGGCGTCATTGTGCTGGGCGCTACCAACCGCCCCGAGGTGCTGGACAAGGCCCTGCTCCGTCCCGGCCGCTTCGACCGGCGCATTACCATTGACCGTCCCAACCTGGCCGGCCGTCTGGCCACCCTCCAGGTACACACCCGGAAGATTAAGCTGGCCGAAGACGTGGACCTGAAGAAGATCGCCCTGGCCACCGCCGGCACCGTGGGCGCCGACCTGGCCAACCTGGTGAACGAGGCCGCTCTGCGCGCCGTCCGCCATGGCCGCCATCTGGTCACCCAGGAGGACCTGCTGGCCTCCTTTGAGTTCGTCATCGCCGGCAGTGAGAAGAAGAATTCCGTCCTTACCGAGTTCGAGAAGAAGCTGGTGGCCTACCATGAGGTGGGTCACGCTATGGTGGCCTACAAGCAGAAGAACGCTGAGCCGGTGCAGAAGATTACCATTGTTCCCCATACCGAGGGCTCTCTGGGCTACACTCTGCTGATGCCCGAGGAGGACAAGACCAACCTGCGCACCAAGGAAGAGCTGATGGCCAAGATTGCTGTCTCCATGGGCGGCCGTGCCGCCGAGCAGGTGGTTCTGAACACCATGACCAACGGCGCTTCCCAGGACATTCAGGACGCCACCAACGTGGCCCGGAACATGGTGGCCATGTTCGGCATGAGCGAGGAGTTCGGCATGATGGCTCTGGGCTCTGTCCGCAACCAGTACCTGGACGGCGGCTACGGCTTGGACTGCGCCCAGGATACCGCTGCCGTCATGGACAAGGCCGTGAAGGCCATTCTGGACGTGTGCTACGAAGACGCGGTGAAGGTCATCCAGGAGAACCTGGAGGACATGCACAAGGTGGTTGCCTACCTGCTGGAGAAGGAAACCATCACCGGCGGCGAGATGGTGGCCATCATCGAAGGCCGGGACCCCGCTCTGGTAGAGGACGCCTATGCCTCCACCCGCAAGCAAGAGCAGCCCTCCTTCCGCCCCTCCCAGCCCGATCATATTGAGCCCCCCGCCCGTCATATCCACATGATCAGCGAGGAGATCAAGGCGCCTTCCCTGGAGGAGGACGGCCAGTCCCAGGAAGATGAGACGGCCGAGAAGGACAGCCAGGAGCCTGAGACTTCTGCGCAGCCCTCCGATTCCGCTCCTTCTCAGGACACTTCTTCCGAGGCAGACTCCGCCTCTCCCACGCAGGAGGAAAAGGACGATTCGTCCACTCTGTAAGAGTAAGACCGAACTGCACAAGCGCCGCCCGGAGGCCACAAAGGTCCCGGGCGGCGCTTTTCTTTATAGCTCAGCGTTCCGGCAACTCCTCTCTTGATTTCTCGTCCGTGTGGACTGGTACCTGGGTCTCCTCGTTTTGGGCAAAGGTCAAATTATTGTTGTCATAAAGCAGATTTTCTCGTCTGTCTGAAACAGCACTGTGTATCTCCCACCTTTTATGTTCAAAATTAGCCGCGGCCTCTTTTCCGGAAGTACACCCGGTCCAAACGAACCACAAACAAAAAAGCCCTGTCCCGGGTGTGCGTTCTGCACGCCCGGGACAGGGCCTTTCCATTGCAGTTTCCGAACAGGAGACGTTTCCCGTCACTCCTCTGCGTGACAGCTGCAGGCCGTCTCATGGCCGCTGCAGCCCCCGCAGGAACAGGGAGACGGCTCTCCCTGCTTGTGAGAACAGCATCCGCCCGCCGGACAGCCAATGCATTTGGCTCCGCTGCGCTTGGCTCTGATGATGTACCAGGCCGCAACCAGCACAATGGCTCCGATGACCGCTGCAAGGATGATATCCGTCATGATAACAATCTCCTTTCCAAGGCGTGTCTTACTTGACTGCGCCGCTCAATGCGTATTCCGCCGCCAGATTCCGATCCGTCCGCATCACCAGGTACACCAGCACGGCGGCAAAGACACACACGGCAATCAGGCCAGGGACAAAGGCCGCACCCAGGCTGCCTGTGGTGATAAGGGTACCAATCTGGTAAACCAGGAAAGCCACGGTATAGCCGGTGCCCAGCTGCAGGCCGATACCGGCCCAGAGCCACTTGGCGCTCTTCATCTCGGAGTTCATGGCGCCGATGGCGGCAAAGCAGGGAGGCGTGTAGAGGTTGAACATCAGATAGGCCAGAGCAGCCACCTTGGTGATGGCAATGATCCCAGCCACCTCGGCTCCGCTGCCCTCAATCATGGCCAGCTCATCCACATCAATGAAGTTCTCCAGCCCCACAAAACAGACGGCCAGAGTACCCACCACGTTCTCCTTGGCAATAAAGCCGGTGACGGCGGCGGCAGCCAGCTGCCAGCTGAGGACGCCCACAATGGGCACCAGCAGGTAGGCAAAGGGGCCGGCGATAGAGGCCAGGATGGAGGTATCCGCGCTCTCAGCCACCTGGAAGCTCCAGTCGAAGGTCTGCATCACCTGCACGGCGGTGTTGCACAGCAGGATGATGGTAGCGGCCTTCACAATGTAGGCCCAGCCCCGGCTGCACATGGCCTTGATGGCAAACCACAGAGAGGGCACCTTGTATTCGGGCAGTTCGATAATAAAGAAGGACTTGCGGTTCTTATAGCCCGCAATCTTGTTCACCAGCAGGGCGCCCAGGAAGATAAGCACGATTCCGGTGAAGTACATAGTAAAACTGACCCAGCCGGCATCGTCAAAGAAGGCGCCGGCAAAGAGGGCAATCACAGGGATTTTAGCGCCGCAGGGCATGAAGGGGGTGAGCATAGCGGTGGCCCGGCGCTCCCGCTCGTTGCGGATGGTGCGGCTGGCCATAACGCCGGGAATGGCACAGCCGGTGCCGATGACAAAGGGAATGACCGACTTGCCGGACAGGCCCACCTTCTTGAAAATGGGATCCAGCACCACGGCCACACGGGCCATGTAGCCGCAGTCCTCCAGCAGGGCGATGAGGAAGTACATCACCATCACCAGGGGCAGGAAGCCCACTACGGCGCCCACGCCGCCGATGATGCCGTCAGCCAGCAGCGCAGAGAGCAGGGGATTGGCTCCGGCCAGGGCGTCGGACACCGAACTCTGGAGTCCTTCAATCAGCGTCACCAGTCCGGGAATGGTCGTGCCATTGGCAAATTCATACCCCTCTGCGATCCAGGGACCCACCCACACTTGGGAGATTTGGAACACCAGGAACATCACCACCGCAAAGATGGGAATCCCCAGGAATTTGTTGGTCAGGATAGCGTCAATGGCATCGTCGGAGTTCTTTTCCCGGGTGAGCACCTTGCGCTTTTCCACCTGGGAGACCAGCTGATTGACGAAGGCAAACCGCTGGCGGTCGGCCTCCTCCACCTGCTTTTTGTCGGTGAGATCAATGTCGCCCTCGGTATAGGGAGCCTGCTGTCCTCTCCCCTTCAGGGCAGCCGCCGCCCGGACGGTCTCCGCCAGTCCCTTCCCGTCCCCGGAGGTGGAGACGGTGGCAATCACCGGACACCCCAGCTTCTTGGACAGGTTGTCCACATCAATGGTGGTCCCCTTTTTCTCATTCAGGTCGCTCTTGTTCAGGGCCACCACCACGGGAATGCCCAGCTCCAGCAGCTGCGTGGTGAAAAACAGGCTGCGGCTCAGGTTAGTGGCGTCCACAATGTTGATGATGGCGTCCGGGTTCTCATGCTTGACGTAGCCGCTGGTGATGCTTTCCTCCGAGGTAAAGGGCGACATGGAGTAGGCGCCGGGCAGGTCCACCGCGATGAGCTCCTCGCTGCCCGTCCAGTAGGTCTTCTTAATGGGGCTCTCCTTCTTTTCCACGGTGACGCCAGCCCAGTTACCCACCCGCTCATTCCGCCCGGTCAGGGCGTTAAACATGGTGGTTTTTCCGCTGTTGGGATTGCCTGTGAGAGCAATTCTCATAATTTGATTCCTCCTCTTACTTTTTTGCATTCAGGATGGTAATGGAAACAAGACACACACCAGAAGTTAGCATTAGCTAATCATTGGTCAAAAAAAGCAGCGGCTATCTGCCCTCCCGACCGCTCAGATCAGGATGGCAGATGCCAGCTGGAGATCGATGTTATAGCGTCCGTCCTTGATGGAAACCACGCAGCTGTCCTTCCGGCGGGCAATCACCGTGACAGGCTCCCCACTGTAGCAGCCCAGAGAGAACAAAAAGGCGTTCAGCTCTTCATCATCCGTCTTGATCTGCCGGATCATGTACTCTTTTCCCTCCTGCGCCTGGGTCAGATTCATAAACAACACCTGCCTTTCTTTGGTTAGCAATATCTAACTCTGCATCAATATATCACTCGCCGCCTTCCTTGTCAACCGTTTTTTCTACTGGGTTCCAAACTTTTTCTTTTCTGGAAAAGACATCCTTGAACGGGTAAACTCGAAGATGCCATTCTCTCAGCCTTGACAACCTATACCCCCATAGGTATAATAAGCCTAAAATCCGGACTTACTGGAAAGAAGGGTTGCTATGAAACGCGGCATCCAATTCCTGGAACATCTGCTGGAGCTGGGTGGAACGAAGCGGGATATTCTGTTTCTCATTCTCTCCGGGCTGGCGCTGGCCGTCAGCATATTTGACCTCATCCCCCTCCCCTTCGATGCAGCCTGGGTGGCCATCGTCCTGTGCGGAGTGCCCATTCTCCTGGAGGCAGTCATCGGTCTGGTCACCGCCTTCGACATCAAGGCCGATGTGCTGGTCTCTCTGGCGCTCATTGCCTCGGTTTATATTGGTGAGGACTTCGCCGCCGGCGAGGTAGCCTTCATTATGCAGCTGGGGGCGCTGCTGGAGGACCTCACCGTGGCCCGGGCCCGGGCAGGCATTGAGAAGCTGGTCCATCTCACCCCCCAGACGGCCCGGGTGCTGACCGCCCAGGGCGAGACTGTCATCCCTGCCCAGCAGGTGCGCATCGGGGACCGGCTGCGGGTGCTGCCTGGGGAGACAGTACCGGTGGACGGCGTCATCCGCTCCGGTGAGACCTCCATCAACCAGGCAGTGATGACCGGCGAGTCCATGCCGGTGGACAAGAGCCCCGGTGATCCGGTGTCCAGCGGCACTGTCAACCAGTTCGGAGCCTTTGAGATGGAAGCCGTGAAGGTGGGCGAGGACAGCTCCATCCAGCGCATGATCCGCCTGGTCCAGTCCGCTGACGCAGGCAAAGCCAATATCGTGGGGCTGGCCGACCGCTGGGCCACCTGGATTGTGGTCATCGCCCTCACTGCCGCGGTGCTGACCTGGCTGGCTACCGGAGAGAGCATCCGGGCGGTCACCATTCTGGTGGTGTTCTGCCCCTGCGCTCTGGTGCTGGCTACTCCCACCGCCATCATGGCCGCCATCGGCAACGCCACCAAGCACGGCTTTCTGGTCCGGGAGGGAGACGCCCTGGAACGGCTGGCCACCGTGTCCAAAGTAACCTTCGATAAGACGGGGACACTGACCCAGGGAACGCCTCAGGTCATCGCCGTTCTCTCCTTCTCCGAACATACAGAAGAGGAGCTCTACACCCTGGCTGCCGGAGCGGAACAGCTCTCTGAGCACCCCCTGGGCAAGGCCATTCTCCGCTGCCGGAAAGAGGGCTGCTCAGAACCGCTCCCTCCCGCGGAGCAGTTTCAGATGATTCCCGGCCAAGGGGTCTCCGCCCGGGTGGAGGGCAGAACCGTATTGGCCGGAAACGAAACACTGCTGGCCGCTCACGAACTTTCCCCCTCCCCCGACCAGGCTGCTACCGTCCAGCCCCATCTGGAGCAGGGCCGCACGGTCACCTGGCTGGCGGTGGACGGAAAACTGGCCGGATGCGTGGTTCTGGCCGATACCCTGCGCCCGGACAGCGCTGCCATGGTGGATCGGCTGCTGGCTCTGGGGGTTCAGCCGGTGCTGCTCACCGGGGACCACGAAAATGTGGCCCGCTCCATCGCTGCCCAGCTCCACATTCAGGAGGTTCACGCCAACTGCCTTCCGGAGGATAAGCTCCTGCAAATCGGCACGCTTCAGTCTGCCGGCAACCGGGTGTGCATGATCGGTGACGGCATCAACGATGCCCCCGCCCTGAAAAAGGCCGACGTGGGGATCGCCATGGGCGGTGTGGGCAGCGATGTAGCTGTGGAGGCGGCCGACATTGCACTGGTGAACGATGAAATCAAAGAGCTCCCCCACCTGCTGGCCCTGTCCCGCCGAATGATGACCACCATCAAGCTTAACCTGACCTTCTCCATGACTCTGAACTTCTTGGCCATCATCCTGGCCATTACCAAGGTACTTAACCCAGTCACCGGAGCATTGGTTCACAACGCCGGTTCTGTGCTGGTCATTGTGAATTCCGCCCTGCTCCTTACCTGGAAACATCGGCACTAAACTTTGGCCGAGCCTCATGGCATGAAAGTACTCAACAAAAGGAAAAGACATCTGCTCTCCGCAGATGTCTTTTCCTTTTGGTACGCCCGAAGCCGAAGCGCGGCACGGTGTGCCGGGGGCACGCCGTGCCGCTGCGGGTCCCTTCCCAAGAAGGCAAGTGCAACGCACGAAGCCTGATTGGCGATAGACGCAATAGTTATAAAAACAAAAAAGTCAGGGTAGACCTTATAATCTACCCTGACTTGGTACGCCCGAAGCCGAAGCGCAGCACGGTGTGCCGGGGGCACACCGGGCCGCTGCGGGTCCCTTCCCAAGAAGGCGAGTGCAGCGCACGAAGCCTGATTGGCGATAGACTCAACAGTTATAAAAACAAAAAGTCAGGGTAGACCTTATAATCTACCCTGACTTGGTACGCCCGAAGGGACTCGAACCCCCAACATTCAGAACCGGAATCTGACGCTCTATCCATTGAACTACGGGCGCATCTCTATTGACGCTCCGTTATTATAGCAGGATTTCTTCCACTTGTAAAGAGGAAATTTTCCAGTCCGCTACAACCTTCCCAGCCATTCAATGGTTTCCGGCGGCGGAGCAAAACCGCAGGCCGCACCCCGCCAGCCTGCCCCTTCATAGATCCGAAACCACATGCCATCCAGAGCGTAGAGGCTCACCCCGGCGCGCGGGACAGGTATCCGGATTCCGGACAACCGCTCCCGGATGCCCCGGCCGGTACACTTGACCCGGCTCTCCTTCATCGCCCATAGGGTGGCAAAGGCGGGCCAAAGCTCCCGCTCCCCCTCCAGCCATGCCAGCTCCTCCGGGGAGCACACCCGCGCGGGCAGGCCGGGACGCCACTGTTTCACCACCTGGATATCCACCCCCACCGGCTTTTGGTCCAGGGCACACAGGGCCAGACTGCCGCTGTGACTGAGGTTGAATTCCCGTCCGGGTTTTTGGGGAAAGTAGGGTTTTCCCTCCTCTGCCCTCCTGATTTCCGGCAGAGTGTCCAGCCCCCAGGTGAGACGAACGCTTTGTGCCAGCAGCTCATAGGCCTGCTCCCGCCGCTCCAGGCCCTCCGCTCCATATACCACCACCGGCTCCTCACGCCCCTCTCCGTTGTATCTGCTCCGATTATAGCAGGCGGCCGTGCCCTCTGTCCATCGCTTTCAGCAGGGAATCTGGAACCAGGCGCTGGTGCTGGACAGATCCACAAAGAGGATGTGCTCCGGCGGCCACAGGGTAAATGCGGCAATCAGAATGCCCAGCACCAGCACCGCCCCGACGGGCAGCATCCACTTCACTCCCTGGAAGGGACCGGAAAACTGGGTGGGCAACCAAAAGCCCAGGACCATCACCAGCACATAAATGGCAATATCCACCCACATGGCCTCGCCGCCCAGCGTGATGTGATACAGGTAGCCCAGCAGCAGCATCACAAGACACATCAGCGGCAGAGCCAGCAGCCATGGCCGGATTCCGCCCGGCCTTCCCCGGTTAAGCCACACCGCCGCCAGAAGGTAGGGCCAGAAGATGATTTTCACATGCTCCCACAGGCTCTCATTCACCGGGGAAAACAGGGCAGTCATGGCCCCCGGCACCGAAGAATAGAGAAAATGCAGGGCGCTTCCCACCAGCATGGTGGCCAGACAGGTCAACAGCAGCGTTTTCTTTCCATAATACACCCCAAATCACCTCACATTCAATGTATGCCTCCCCAGTTCCCTTCATTCAAAATGCAGCATAATTTTTTCCGTTTGCGGCAGACTATCAGGCATACATGTGATTTACAAGGAGCGATCGTTCATGACCAACACGGAATACAACAAGCTGGTCAGCCAATATGCCAAGCCCTCCCCCATCCTGAAGGACTGCATCTGGGCCTTTGTGGTGGGGGGCAGCATCTGCACAGTGGGACAGCTGCTCTCCAACCTCTACCGCCAGCGTGGGCTGGATCAGGACCAGGCGGGAACCGCCGTATCCATCACCCTCATTCTGGCCGCTGCACTGCTCACCGGACTGGGTTCCTTTGACAAGCTGGCCAAGCACGCCGGAGCCGGCACACTGGTCCCCATCACCGGCTTTGCCAATGCCATGGTCTCCCCCGCCCTGGAGTTCAAAAGTGAGGGACTTATCACCGGCACGGCAGCTAAGCTCTTTGTGGTGGCCGGCCCGGTGCTGGTCTACGGCATCTCCGCCAGCGTGATATACGGCTTTCTTCTGGTGCTGCTGCAAGCCCTTTAGGCTCGCCCTCCACTGTGCCGTTTGCCTTTCCCTCCGCAGTGTGATATGATGTCAATATTCAGGGCCCGGGCGGAGCCGCCCGGGCCCAAACTTACATTGTGCGAGGTCACCTTTTATGGAAAAGCTATATGAAACAGACTCCTACCTGTGCCGATTTTTTGCCCAGGTGGAGGCCTGTACCCCCTGCAAAAAAGGATTTGAGGTCCTGCTGAATCAAACTGCCTTCTACCCCGAGGGCGGCGGGCAGCCCTCGGACACCGGCACGCTGGGCGGCGTCCAGGTTCTGGAGGTCCATGAGCGTGAGGGCCGGGTGGTACATACCTGCGACGGCCCGCTGACCCCCGGTGAGACGGTGGAGGGTATCATCGACTGGGAACGGCGCTTTGATCTCATGCAGAACCACTCAGGGGAGCACATTGTCTCCGGTATTGCCCACGCCAAGTGGGGCTGTGACAACGTGGGCTTCCACATGGGCACCGAGGTCATTACCATCGACCTCAACACCCTGCTGGACGAGGGGGATCTGGCGGAGCTGGAGGAGGAGGCCAACCGCTACCTCTGGCAGGACCGCCCGGTTCAGGTCTCCTATCCCTCCCGGGAGGAGCTGCAGGCGCTGACCTACCGCAGCAAGAAGGAGCTCACCGGTCAGGTACGTATCGTCACCTTCCCCGGTGCGGACACCTGCGCCTGCTGCGGCACCCACGTCTCCTCCGCCGGACAGATTGGGCTTATCAAGCTTTTGTCGGTGCAGAAGTTCCGGGAGGGCGTGCGCATTGAGCTGGTATGCGGCGGCCGGGCCCTCCGGTACCTCAACCGGATCGCGGAACAAAACCACCGGATTTCCAATCTTCTCTCCGCCAAGCCCTTTGAGACTGCCGCGGCGGCGGAGCGGCTGCTGGAGGAGAACGCCGCGCTGAAGTCCCGTATCCTCACCATGGAGGCCACCCGCTTCGAGGCACTGGCCCAGGCCTATGCCGGCCAGGACAGCCCCGTGGTGTTCGAGCCCGGCCTGTCCCCCGACGGTCTGCGGCGGCTGTGCGACGCCCTGCTCCAGGTGTGTCCGGGCCGGTGCGCCTGCTTCTCCGGGGAGGACGGCAAGGGCTACAAGTACGCCATCGGCTTCCGGGGCGGCGATCTGCGCGCCTTCACCAAGGAGCTGAACCAGACCCTCAGCGGCCGGGGCGGCGGCAAGCCCGACTTTGTGCAGGGCTCGGTTCAGGCGGACCGGAGCACAGTGGAGGCCTTCCTGGCCCAGCAGAGCTGATCAACCCAAGACATACGGATTAAGGAGCATTTATGGATTATACATTTTACCAGCTCGGTTGGTTTTTCCTGGTCTATTCCTTCCTGGGCTGGCTGCTGGAGACCTCTCTGGCCGCAGCAAAAAAGCGTCATCTTCTGAACCGCGGCTTCCTGAACGCCCCCTTCTCCCCTATCTACGGCCTGGGCGGCGTTCTGTTCGCCCTGTTTCTGCCCGAGCTGCGGGATAACCCCTTCTTTCTCTTCCTGTTCGGCGCCATTCTGGCCACCGGCCTGGAGCTGTTGACCGGCGTGCTGCTGGAAAAGATTTTTGGCCAGAAGTGGTGGGACTACTCCGGAGAAAAGTTCCAGTTTGAAGGCCACATCTGCCTGAAATACTCTCTGCTCTGGGGTTTGCTGGCACTGCTGTGCGTCTTTGTGGGCAATCCCCTGCTCGTCTCCCTGGTGGGGCTTCTCCCAAAAACAGTGGGCAACGTTGTGCTTGTATCCATCCTGTGTCTGCTGGGAGCGGACCTGTTCGGATCTGTGGCCGCTATCTTCCAGCTCAACGGAAGCCTGAAGGAGCCCAGCCAAATCTCCCGGCGGTGGGCCCGCCTCACCCGGGCTCTGGACAACGCCGTCACCCGGGCCATCCAGCGCCGTATGGTCCGGGCCTACCCCAACCTGGAGCGGGAGCGTCTGAAGGAATCCACCGCCCGGCGCCGGGAGGCGGCAAGCCAGTCCACCGGCGTCTTTGCCCAGGGCTGCTGCTTCTATAAGCTGCTGTGGCTCTTTTTCATCGGTGCCTTCCTGGGCGATATCATTGAGACCATCTTCTGCCGGGTCACCGCCGGGGTGTGGATGAGTCGGAGCAGCGTGGTCTACGGCCCCTTCTCCATCGTGTGGGGGCTGGGGGCGGTGCTTCTCACCGCCGTGCTCTATAAATACCGCAACCGCAGCGACAGCTACATCTTCCTGGTAGGCACCGTGGTGGGAGGCGCCTACGAGTACATCTGCTCGGTATTTACCGAGCTGGTCTTCGGCACCGTGTTCTGGGATTACAGCCACCTGCCCTTCAACCTGGGCGGACGCATCAACCTGCTCTACTGCTTCTTCTGGGGCATCGCCTCGGTGGTGTGGCTGAAGCTCATCTACCCCAGGCTCTCCGGCTGGATTGAGAAAATTCCTGTCCGGTGGGGCAAGCCGGCCAGCTGGGTCCTCATCGTCTTTATGATTGTCAACATCCTTGTCTCCTGTCTGGCCATGGGCCGTTACGTCCAGCGCCAGACCCAGCCCGACGCGCCCACCTCCGCCCTGGCTCAGATTCTGGACGAGCGCTTCCCCGACAGCCGCATGAAGCACATCTACCCCAACGCCATTTTGGTGGACTAACCCCTGAAACGCTTCTCCCCCAATGGTTTTCGCCCCATGTAAACCGCCGGTTAGCAAAACGCCAAGCGCCGGGCGGTGGTCTGAAATTCCAATATCTGCTAGGCTCAAGCCACAAGGAGGGATGACCCATGACAACCGGACAACGCATCGCCGCCAAACGGAAGGAGCTGGAGCTGTCCCAGGAGGGATTGGGAGAGCGGCTGGGTGTTTCCCGGCAGTCCATCTATAAGTGGGAGTCGGACGCCTCCCTGCCCGAAATTGACAAGCTTGTGGCGTTAAGCCGCCTGTTCAACGTGCCGGTGGGCTGGCTGCTGGGAGTAGAGGAGGAGAGCACCCAGGGAAGCGACCCTCTGAGCGAGGAGCAGCTTCACATGATTGAGGAGATCTTCCGCCGCTATCAGCAACAGGCAGAGCCCAAAGAGCTGAGCGAGGAGCAGCGCCGGCAGGTGGAGGAGATGGTGTCCAAGGGGACATCCGGAAAGGGAAAGTCCCCCTGGGACAAGTGGTCAGTGCGCATCCTGTTCGGCATGTGCGGTGCCATCGTGGCTTCGGTGTTTACTATCAACGCCAAGGTGGACAACTTTCAGAATCAGTACTCCGACCTGTCCTATTCCATTGAGAATATTACCAGTTCCGTGCACGGTCAGATCGGCTCCCTCACTGGCCGGGTGGAAGAGATTCTTAAGGCACAGAACAGCCTCACCGCCGACTACTCCGCCCAACCAGTCTCCGCGGACCTGAAGGACAATACCGTCACCTTTGATTTGAAGGTGGTGCCCAAGACCTATGTGGAGGGAATGACCGTCACCTTCCTGGCTGAGTATGGGGAGGGCAGTCAGGAGGCCGAAGGCCAACTGGGCTCCGGTCAGGCCTTCACCGCCCGGCTCACCTGCCCCCTCACTGACTCCATCACCCTGTCCGCCGTCTTTGTCACCGGGGACACCCGGCAGACCCAGCTGCTGGACAATTTCTCCAGTCTGCATGCTGCCTCCTTCCCCGACGTCACTTTGATGGTAGGGAGCGAACTATGGGGTTTGGAACAAAACAAGGACGGCAGTTTCTCTCTCCCCCCCATTACCGCTACTTTCTCCTCCTGCAGCAACTCCACGCCGGCAGTCTACGCGTTCCTGGACCAGTCGGAGGTAGCCCGCGTCCAGGTGGGCCTGTTCCGGAACAGGAAGCTGGTACGCTGGCTGGAAAAGGCCGAGGATACCACTGGAGGCCACAGTGACTCTTCCATCCAGACGGAGGTGGTTACCGCCGATGAGGTGGGATACTGGTCTGACTACACGCTGTCGGAAATGACGCTGGAGGCCGGAGAAGGGGACGCCATTGAGTTTGCCGCCCTCATTACCGACCAGTATGGCCGTCAGTTTATGTGTCAGGATTTCGGCTTTGTGGTTCAGAATGGGGCGTTGGAATATCCGGAGTACAAGGAGTCCTCCTCCAACCCGGCGGATTGGACTTTTTCCTGAATAACGCCCTGCGGCGGGCCGGACCTATTGGGTCCGGCCCGCCGTTTCCTGTTCCAGCAGGGCCACGTTGCCGCGGAGGCGCTCATTTCCCGGCTCCAGACTGAGGGCAAGCCGGGCTTGCTCCAAGGCCTCCGCCTTCCGCCCGGTGCGGTAAAGGGCGATGGAGCGCAGATCGTGGGGCAGGCTCCCCCAGGGGGCCGCCTCACAGATATAGGTGCGGGGGCGCTCCTGAATCTCCAAAGCACAGCCGGTAAAGTAGAGCACTCCCTCCCATTGCTCCTGCTCATAGAGGAGCATGGCCAGGTCCATATAGGGCTCCCGCAGGTGGGGGGCCTCCGCTATCGCCCGTAGGTACCAGTCCCGGGCCAGCCGCCCCTCCCCCTTCTGAGCATAGGATTTGGCAATATACCGCATGGAGGCCGCCCGCTCATCCCTCCAGACCGCCTTTGGCATGGCCAGGTGGCGCTTCAGGGTGGCGATACAGTCGTCCCAGCGGCCGTGGAACATATATTCCCGGCCAAGATAGTGGGCGTTTCGGTCGTCCTCCGGGTCCTCCGCCACCGACAGCTCCAGCAGAGGCAGATACTGCCCTCTGGACTTGGTGGGGTCCGGATGGTGGTCCAGCTGCACCCCGTCCGCCACCACCATGGGGCCGGGCTTCCCCTCTCCTACCCAGCTGAGCACCTCGTGGACGGGGTGGGTCCAGCGGTAGCCCTGGCGGGCATGGATTTTCTCGTACCAGAAGACCACGCCCTCCGAGCCGTCCGGGTTAAAGGACCAGGTGTAGCGATAGGTGGCCTGACCCGCTCCGGGCTCCCAAGTCTCCTCCAGATGAGTCCGCCAGCCCGGATGAAAGACCTCGTCCAGGTCGGTACACACGCAGATGTCCGTATCCTCCGGCACCAGCTCCAGGGAGCGGTTGCGGGCCGTGTCAAAGCGCCAGGGGCGGATTTGCTCCACGGTTACCTCCGCTCCCCGCGCCCGCAGCTTCTCCACGGTGTCATCTGTGGAGCCGGTGTCCAGTACCACCACCTGGTCGGCCTCCCCCATGGAGTCCATCCAGCGGCCCACAAATTGGCTCTCGTTCTTACAGATGGCATAAACGACTACCTTCAAGCTCTGCTCCTCCCTCACTTTGTGTTTGAAGAAAGGGGCCGCCGCTGTATGCGGCGGCCCCTTTGGCTGTTGGCACTCCATCTTGGAGTGTTTTCCTATCTTCAGGACGGGATATCGCCCAGACGGTTAATGGACAGTCCAATGGTGCTGTAAAGGTAGTTGCCTCCGTCGCCCACCACCTGCAGCTGCACGGGAACGGAAGACACCGCCACCGGTGTACTGAACGAGAGGGCCGCCGTCTGCGCTGAAGTGTGGAAAATATACTGGGATGTGGCTCCGGGTACCACCGCACCGTTCTGCTGCAGGGAAACACCCACACTCTGAGGGAAGTTTGCCCCGCTGACCGGAGAAAAGCTTCCGTGGAAGGAAACTTCGTACACGCCGGGCTGGTTTACTGTGAACGTGCTGCTGCCTTCCGTATGGCTCATGTCCGTGCCGTAGGAAAGACCGTTTTTATCAAACAGCAGCGCCCCACCGCTGGTTCCTGACTGAGCCGGCGTAGAGTAGGCAGACAGCACAGACACAGGCGCGGGAGAACCAGTATCTCCTTTGGGAATGGTGAAGTCAAAAACGGCACTTTCGGGGGTACCCGAATTGGTCACTTGGGCATCTGTGCCCGGTGCGCCTGTGGTCACGGTACCCACAGCCAGGGTGGCTGGTGTTCCAGCGGCACCCGTTTCTCCGCTGGGACCGGCAGGGCCGGTAGGACCTGTTGGTCCGGTGGGGCCAGTGGCTCCTGCGGCTCCAGTCGCTCCAGTGGGGCCGGTAGGACCAGTGGCACCTGCTGCGCCGGTCGCGCCAGTGGGGCCGGTGGGACCAGTAGCACCCGCAGCACCGGTCGCTCCAGTGGGGCCAGTAGGACCAGTGGCACCTGCGGCACCAGTCGCTCCAGTGGGTCCAGTAGGCCCTGTGGCACCTGCTGCGCCAGTTGCTCCGGTGGGGCCGGTGGGACCAATAGCACCCGCGGCACCAGTTGCTCCAGTGGGGCCGGTAGGGCCAGTAGCACCCGCAGCACCAGTTGCTCCAGTGGGGCCGGTAGGGCCAGTAGCACCCGCAGCACCAGTTGCTCCAGTGGGGCCGGTAGGGCCAGTAGCACCTGCTGCACCGGTAGCACCTGCTGCACCAGTCGCTCCAGTGGGACCGGTAACGCCCGCAGGAATGACAAAGTTCAGGATTGCATTTTGTGCAGTTCCTACATTGCTGACCTCAGCAGCCGTGCCTGGCGCCCCGGTCTGAACCGTGCCCACCTCCACGGTGGCGGCGGTGCCGTCCCGTCCGGCAGCACCAGTAGGGCCAGTAGCTCCCGTGGGACCGACAGGACCAGTTGCGCCAGTCGGGCCGGTAGGGCCTGTGGCACCCGCAGCGCCGGTGGCACCGGTAGGACCGGTGGCCCCCACTGGTCCTGGAATCCCCTGGGGACCGGTTGGACCGGTTGCACCATCCGGTCCGGGAATTCCCTGAGGGCCGGTGGGGCCAGTGGGACCCGGCGGAGGCGGACAGGGCGGACAGGGTGGCGGGCAAGGGGGAGGACAGGGAGATGGCGGACAAGGCGGTGGAGGGCAGGACGGCGGACAGCAGGCAGCGTCGGATGGCCGGCGTTCTCCGTTGAGATACGCAACTACGCCGCCCTTGCCCCAACTGTCTCCGTTGGGAACAAAATATTGTTTCATAATCGCTCCTTCGGCATCATGATGTTCCTGATATTTACTGTGGCTGTTCCACATCCCATTCTATGCCGCTCTGTTGTCCTATGTCCCTCCAGGCCTTTACACCGCTCCCGCTTTCTGTCATAATAGGAAAAAAGGGAGGGAATCCCATGAAACAATATGTAATTGCTCTGGATCAAGGTACCACGAGCAGCCGGTGCATTATCTTCGACCGGGAACAAAATATCATCGGCCTGGCCCAGCGGGAATTTGCCCAGCACTACCCCCAGCCGGGCTGGGTGGAACATGACCCTATGGAGATCTGGTCCAGCCAATCCTCCGTGCTGACCGAGGCCCTGGCCCAGTCCGGTGTCACCCCGGAGGAGGTCGCCGCCATTGGAATCACCAACCAGCGTGAGACCACCATTGTCTGGGATAAAACCACCGGCCGTCCGGTCTACAATGCCATCGTATGGCAGTGCCGGCGCACTGCTTCCCTGTGCGAACGGCTCAAGCAGGACCGGGAGCTGACGGACTACATCCGGGAGCACACCGGTCTGCTGATTGACGCCTACTTCTCCGCCACCAAGCTCAAGTGGATTCTGGACCACGTGGAGGGGGCCCGGGAAAAGGCCCAGCGGGGTGAGCTGTTGTTCGGCACGGTGGACTCCTGGCTGGTGTGGAAGCTGACCGGCGGTGCCGTGCACATTACCGACTACACCAACGCCAGCCGCACCATGCTCTACGACATCCAGAACCTATGCTGGGACGAGCGCATCTGTGCCGCTCTGGACATTCCCATGGCCATGCTGCCCCAGGTGGTAGGCTGCAGCCAGGTCTACGGTACGGTGAACCTCCAGGGCGTGGAGGTCCCCATCGCGGGCATCGCCGGCGATCAGCAGGCCGCCCTCTTCGGCCAGACCTGCTTTGCCCCCGGCCAGGCCAAAAACACCTACGGAACCGGCTGTTTCCTGCTGATGAACACCGGCGAGCGGCTGTACCGGAGCCAGAACGGCCTTCTCTCCACCATCGCTGTGGGCTTCGGGGACAAGGTACAGTACGCCCTGGAGGGCTCCGTCTTTGTGGGCGGGGCGGTCATCCAGTGGCTGCGGGACGAGCTGCGCTTCATCACGGAGTCCCGGGACGCGGAGTATTACGCCTCCAAGGTGGAGGACACCGGCGGGGTGTATCTGGTGCCCGCCTTCACCGGTCTGGGGGCTCCCCACTGGGACATGTACGCCCGGGGCGCTCTGGTGGGACTGACCCGGGGAACGACCCGGGAACATATCATCCGGGCCGCCCAGGAGTCCATCGCCTACCAGAGCTATGACCTGGTTCAGGCCATGGAAAAGGACACGGGCATCCCCCTCACCGTCCTCAACGCCGACGGCGGCGCCAGCCGGGACCGCTTTCTGATGCAGTTCCAGGCCGATATTCTCAACCGCCCTGTCCTCCGTCCTGCCATCCGGGAGACCACCGCTCTGGGCGCGGCCTACCTGGCCGGACTGGCTGTGGGGCTCTGGAACAACCTGGAGGAGATCCAGGCCATGCGCACCGTGGAGCAGCGCTACGACCCCCAGATGGAGGAGACCCGGCGTCAGAAGCTGCTGCAGGGCTGGGACAAGGCCGTGGGCCGCAGCCTCAACTGGGCCGAGCCGGAGGACTGATTTTTCCCTATCTTTTTCATTGGAACAGGAGCGACTACATTGAACGACATTCTCATTCCTACCCTTCTTTTCTGGGAAAACGGCAACACCTTTTACGGCAGCAAGGGGCTGGCCCGCTTCTTTATCCGCCCCGTCCAGCCGGAGGAGGGCGACTCCCACCTGGATGTGGAGCTGTGGCGGGGGCCCTTGACCAAGGAGCTGAGTGAAATCCTCACCACCGCCTCCTTCCCCCTCAGCGAGGAGGGGCTGGCCCAGTTGACTGCGTGGCTGGAAGAACGGGCCAAGGAACTGAATCCATAAAAAAGAGCCTGCCGTTGGCAGGCTCTTTTTTTATGTGAAATTAGACCAGCTCCGGTCCTTTGGAGATTGCCGTTTTCAGCAGGACCGGCGTCACCAGGGCGGAGGCAATGACGCTCAGCACAATGGCTGGCAGTATCACCGAGTCAATCATGCCCGCGGCAATTCCCTTCTGGGCCACCATCAGGGCCACCTCGCTGCGGGCCACCATGCCAATGCCCACCACCAGAGACTGGTGGTTGCTCATGCCGCACAGCTTGCCTCCCAGGCCGCAGCCAATGATCTTGGAAATCACCGCAAACACCACCAGCACCAAGGCAAACACCAGAATCTCGGAATTCATGGTCTTCAAATCGGTTTTCATGCCCACGCTGGCAAAGAACACAGGGGTAAAAATCATGTAAGAGGTGACGGTGAACTTTTTGGCCACAAACTGCCGGGACTTGGTCACGTTACAGAGAATCAGGCCCGCAAAGTAAGCACCTGTGATGTCCGCCACGCCGAACAGCTCCTCCGCGCAGTAGGCCATGAGCAGACAGAAGGCCAGCGCCCACACTGCCACCCGGCGGCTGTGCCAATGGTCCTCGGAGACATAGAGGAACACCTTGCGGATGACCGCGCCCACCACAAAGGTAAACACAAAAAACAGCGCGATGCGGACAATCACCATGAGGGGATTGTCTCCGCCGGAGCTCAAGCCGCTGAGGATGGACAGCACGATGATACCCAGAATGTCATCAATGAGGGCGGCACTGAGCAGCGTGGTACCCGTCCGGGTCTTCAGCTTACCCATCTCGTTGAGGGTCTCCACCGTAATGGATACGGAGGTGGCGGAAAACACCGAGCCCACAAAGGCCGCCTTCAGCACATTATAAAAGGAGAACTCATCCATAAAGAAGAAGAAATAGAGTCCTCCGCACAACAGCAGCGGCACTGTCACACCGGCAACCGCAATGACCAGCGCCTGGACGCCGGTGCTCTTTACCTCCTCCAGGTCGGTATCAATACCGGCGGTAAACATGAGCATGATAACGCCGATCTCCGCCGTCTTTACCAGGAAGTCCGTGCTCTGAAGCACGCCGAAGCCGCTGGGGCCCAAAATAATACCCGCCAGCAGGGCGCCCACAACCTGGGGCATATGAATTTTTTCTGTGGCCAGTCCAAGCACCTTTGTAGACAGGAGAATCAGGGCCAACAGCAGCAAATAAGTATAGGATTCCATGAGTCACCTTATCCTTTCACAGACACAGTTGATGGAAGCCCCTTGATTATAGCATTCCCCCTGCCCATGTCAAAGGAAATTTTCAAAAACTTAAAACAACAATTGAAATCCTTCCCTCCGCATTTTATGATAAAGGGAGAATTGGGCTGCGCCAAACCGCGCGCCCATCCATTTTGAAGAAAGACAGGTGACCCTTGTGCAGTCATTTGAGTTTTATGCCCCCACCCGCATCCTGTTCGGTCCGGACACTGAGCTCCAGGCCGGAACGCAGATCCGTTCCCTGGGCGGCTCCCGGGTTCTGCTGGTCTGCGGCGGAAAAAGCGCCGCCGCCAGCGGACTGCTGGGCCGGGTGGAAGAAAGTCTGAAGGAGGCCGGACTGGCCGTTCAGCTCCTGTCCGGCGTACAGCCCAATCCCCGTCTCTCCCTGGCCCGTGAGGGAGTAAAGCAGGCCCTCGCCTTCCGCGCTGACTTCATTCTGGCCCTTGGCGGCGGCAGTGTCATCGACACCGCCAAGGCAATTGCCGACGGAGCGGCCAATCCCGACACCGACGTGTGGCAGTTCTGGCTGCGGGAGGTCCCTCTGACCCGCTCCCTCCCGGTGGGCGTCATCCTCACCATTCCGGCCGCCGGCAGCGAATGCAGCGACTCCGCCGTTTTGACCAATGAAGAGACCCACGAAAAGCGCGGGTTCGGCTCCGACCTGCACCGCCCCCGGTTTGCCATTCTCAATCCCGCCCTCACCGTCACCCTTCCCACCTATCAGGTGGCCTGCGGCGTGGTGGACATCATGATGCACACCATGGACCGCTACTTCAATCCCTCCACCGACAACAACCTGACCGACGAGCTGGCCGAGGGTCTGCTGCGCTGCACCATCCAAAACGGCCGTCTGGCGGTGGAACAGCCCGGAAATCTCCACGCCATGGGGGAGCTGATGTGGGCGGGCAGCCTGTCCCACAACGGGCTCACCGGCCTGGGCGGCGCGAAGGACTTCGCTCCCCACCAGCTGGGGCACGAGCTGAGCGCCATGTTCGACGCCACCCACGGCGCCACACTGTCCGCTGTATGGGGCAGCTGGGCACGCTACTGTCTGGACACCAACCCCGCCCGCTTTGTGCGCTTCGGCGAGCGGGTATGGGGGCTGAGCGCTGCGGGCAAGACGCCTGAGCAGGCCGCCCTGGAGGCCATCGAGGCCACCGAGCAATTCTTCCGCACCCTGCACATGCCCACCAGCCTGCCCGAGCTGGGCTGTGGCGTGCTGGACGAGGGGACCCTGCGGACGCTGGCCTACCGCTGTACGTACTACCACACCCGAACCATCGGCACATTCCGTGTTTTGGATGAGGAAGACATTCTGGCTATCTACCGCCTGGCCAATCAGTAACCTCTGCCCTATAAAAAAACGACCGCCTGAGCGGTCGTTTTTTTATTCTCACAGATTGGGTTCCAGGGGGTGGACGGAGAAACGAATCTCCGCCGGAGAGTGGGGATACTGCCGGGCAAAGGCCTTACAGATGCGCTGGCACACCATACAGCTGTTCTCATAATTTGCCTGGGGCAGCATCAGAATAAACTGGGATACGCTGCACTGGGAGGCCACATCGCCCCGGCGCAGATTCATGCGGATCTGCTCCCGCAGGTTCTCCATGGCCCGGTCCAGACTGCGCTTGGCCAGCTCCTTGCCGTTCTCCCCGGTCAGCGTCAGCAGCCCGATGTGGACCGCATCGCCTGTACGCGCCACAGCTCGGGCCTGCATCTGGTAAATGACCTTGAAAAAGTCATAGTCACAGATCAGCGCTCCCGGTATGGCATCCTGCTCCTTCAGCTGCTCCTGTACCAGCCCCATGGGAATGGCCCGATCGTTAACCGTGCGCAGCGCCTCCCGATAGATGGCCCGGCTCTCATCACTGGGCATAACACCGAAGTTGTCAAAGAGCAGTTCGCTCATTTCCTCGTACACCTGCACTGCGCCCTTCTGATCGCCAGTTTCCATCAGGCTGCGCATCAAGTGCCGGTAAATTTCCTCGTGATAGGGCTCCACCTTCAGCGCCGTCCGGCACAGCTGGACCACCTGCTGCCACTGCCCCCGCTCCTCCAGCAGAGGAAGGATATCCAGCAGCGACTGGATGTAAATATTATGGTAATAAGCGGAGATAGGCACAACCCATGGCTCCGTGGACAACTTGCTGAGAAAATCGCCCTGGTAGAGCGACAGAGCCTGCAGCGTATGGGCCACTCGCTTGCTCTCCTGGGCATCGGCTGAGGCACGGCGGCACAGCTCGTCAAATTGCTCTACGTCAAATTCAATGGGTACCTCCGTATTCCAGGCGTAATTGCCGCCCTTACGGATAATCAGGTTGTGTCCAGCCCCGGGTGCCAACTGGTTCAGCGTACTCCGAACCCGGTGGAGCATGGTTTTCAGCGCATTAAACGGATTGGCACTGCTTTCCTCGGTACCCCACAGGAGCTCAACCAACTCCTCCTGGGGAATCACCCGCGTCCGGTTGTAAATCATGTACGCCAGCAAGAGCCATACTTTGCGGGAGCGATTTCCTCCATCATCAATCCGATTTTCTCCCATGGTAATGGAGAATTCACCCAGCATCCATACCTTCAGTGGGGTGGCATCCATTCCGATGCACCTCCTCCCATTCAATCCTCTTCTTCACAAAACAGCCTCAACACTAAACCGTTTCATGGTTAACATACCACAAAAGCACCATGAATGCAACGGAAATTCCGGGCCCGTTACATGTTTTGCCGAAAATTGCGTCTTCTTTAAAAAAAACTTTCTTTTCTTCTTTCCCTCTGCTATAATAGCATTGTAAATATGCTGTGGGATTCTGCCCACACCGCTTTCCATAATAAGGAAGAATTACTGAGAAAGAAGTGAATGTTATGCGTCAACTGCTCCGTCGTCTGCTTCCCGGCCTGCTGGCTGCTGTGCTGCTGGTAGGCTGCGGGCAGAATGCCGCCCCCGCCGTTTCCTCCGGCAGTACCTCCGGAAGCCAGTCCGCTTCCAGTTCCGTCTCCAGCTCCTCCTCGGAGGAGGAAGCTCCTGCCTATGTGGACGTTACCCCTGTGGAAGAAGTTAATCTGGAGGACGAAATCGTCGCCCTGTCGGAGGCTCCCGTTGCCCTCTCCACCAATCTCCAGGCCGTTGCCTCCGGTACTCTGGTCAAGCAGAACAGCAAGGCTGTCATCGACTACTCCAACACCAAGGACGGCTATGTGATGGTGAAGTATTCTGCCTCCACCACCAAGCGCCTGAAGGCCCAGGTCAAGGGCCCCACCACCACCTACACCTATAACCTCACCGCCGGAAAGTGGGAGACCTTCCCCCTGTCCGACGGCAACGGCAGCTATCAGATTGTGGTCTACGAGAACATCTCCGGTACCAAGTACTCCTCGGTGCTCTCCCTGACCACCACCGTCACGCTCACCGACGAGTTTGCGCCCTTCCTGCGTCCCAATCAGTACGTGGACTACTCCGCGGCGCCCAAGACCGTCGCCAAGGCGGCTGAGCTGGTAAAGGGTATCACCGATCCCCTGAAGAAGGTGGAGGCCGTCTACAACTTCGTGGTAAAGAACCTCACCTATGACCGTCAGAAGGCCGCCACTGTGCAGAGCGGCTACCTGCCTGTTCTGGACACCGTCCTGGAGACCAAGACCGGCATCTGTTTCGACTACGCCGCCCTGATGGCCGGTATGCTGCGCAGCCAGGGCATCCCCTGCAAGCTGGTCGTGGGCTACGCCGGAACGGTATATCACGCCTGGATCAGCGTCTGGTCCGAGAAGACCGGCTGGGTGGACGGCGTCATCTACTTCGATGGCACCTCCTGGCAGCGTATGGACCCCACCTTTGCCTCCTCCGGCAAGCAGAGCGCGTCCATCATGCAGTACATCGGTGACGGCAAAAACTACACCACCAAGTATCTCTACTAATCCCTTTGTCTTTACAAATCGAGAAAATCATTTTAAAATGGGCTTGCAGATTTCCTGCAAGCCCATTTTTATTCGCTGTCCCGGCCTGCTGTCCAGGGACGGATGGGAGCATATATGAAAAAACACAATTTGACCAACGATGAAATTTCCACCCTGTGTCTGGAGCTTGCCCTGCTCCTTCACTCAGGTGTGGATGCCGGAAGCGGCCTGTTCCTTCTGGCGGAGGAGGAGGGCAGTTCCTCCCTCGGTACCCTGCTGACCAGCATGGCCCGGCAGGTGGACGAAGGCGGCAGCCTGGCCGGTGCCTTTCAGGACTGCGGCGCCTTCCCGGAATACGTGTGCGGCCTGGTTCAGGTGGGCGAGCAGACCGGACGGACGGAGGAGGCCCTCCGCTCCCTGGCCCGCTACTATGAGGACCGCGCCCAGCTGGACCGTCAGCTGCGCTCCTCCCTGCTGTATCCGGCGGTGCTGCTGTTGGTGATGCTGGCTGTGATCGTGGTGCTGCTCACCCAGGTGCTGCCCGTATTCAACGACGTGTACGCCAATCTGGGCGGACAGCTTACCGGTGTGGCCGGCAGCCTGCTGGCCCTGGGACAGGCGCTGGACCGTCTGATGCCCCTGCTTTGCCTGCTGCTGGGGCTGGCGGTGGTGCTGCTGGCCGCCTTTGCCGGCTCCTTCTCCTTCCGCAGCCGGATCCTTGCCTTCTGGCGCAGCCGCATGGGAGACAAGGGCGTATCCAAAAAGCTCAACAATGCCCGCTTTGCTCAGGCCCTCTCCATGGGCATGAGCAGCGGTCTGACCATGGAGGAATCCCTGGATTTGGCCGCCTCCCTTCTCTCTGACCTGCCCGCCGCCCAGCGCCGCTGCCAGGACTGCCGCAGCCGTCTGGATGAGGGCACGCCCCTGGCCAAGGCCATGGGCGAATCAGGTGTTCTGCCCCGGGCCGATTGCCGGCTTCTGGATCTGGGCATGCGCAGCGGCTCGGGCGACAGCGTTATGATTCAAATTGCCCAGCGTCTGTCCCGTGAGGGAGAAGACGCTCTGGAGGCCCGCATGGGCCAGATCGAGCCCACTCTGGTGGTCATTTCCTCCATTCTGGTGGGGATGATTCTCCTGGCGGTCATGCTGCCCCTTATGAACATCATGACCGCCATTGGGTGAACGCCATGGGACACAGACAGAAGAGGCTGCCCGCCCTGCTCCGCGGGCTGTTGATTCCTGCCCTGGCCGTGGCGGTACTGCTCTGCTTCCTCACCGCGCTGTCCAATCTCACCCAGGGGCAGGGAGATGAGGGCCGCCGACAGCTGGAGGATTCTCTCCGGCGGGCGGCGGTAGCCTGCTACGCTGCGGAGGGAATCTATCCGCCCACGCTGAGCTACCTGGAGGAGCATTACGGCATTCAAATTGACCGGGACCGCTATGCCGTGTTCTACGATATCTTTGCGGAAAATCTGATGCCCGGCATTACGGTGGTGGAGCTGGAGTCATGAGGAAGACAGGAACCAAACATCATCTGGACGGCCTGCTGGCCCTGCTGCTCTTCGGCGTATTTGCCGCCAGCATTCTCTCTGTACTGCTGACGGGGGCCGGAGTATACAGCCGTCTGACCCAGCGGGATCAGAACGCCTACGACCGGCGCACCTCCGTTCAGTATCTGGCCACTAAGGTGCGGCAGGCTCCCTCCGGCGCCCAGGTGTCCGTGGGTACCTTTGGCGAGGGCGATGCGCTCCTTCTATCCGAGGAGATTGACGGAGAGCCCTACCTCACCCGCATCTACTGCTACGACGGCTGGCTGCGGGAGCTGTTTGCTGCGGCGGAGAACCCCTTTGCGCCGGAAGACGGAGAGAAAGTTCTTCCTGCCCAGGCGCTTGCTCTGCATACGGAATCCAATCTTCTGCAGGTAGAGCTGACCGACAGCAGCGGCCAGACCATCTCCCTGACCCTGTCCCTTCGGGGCGGAGAGGAGGCGCAGACATGAGAAGCAAAGCGCCTTTGGCTCTGATGGAACAAATGATTATGGTGCTGGTCTTTGCGCTGGCCGCCGCGCTGTGCCTGCAGGTCTTTGTTTCTGCCGACTCCTCCTCCCAACAGCGGGAGCTCCGGGACCGTGCGCTCACCGAGGGGCAGAGCATGGCGGAGCTGACAAAGGCAAGCAGTGGAAACCTGGCGCAGGCCGCCTCGGTATACGGCGGAAGCCTGGAGGACGGCGTATGGCAGTGCCTTTTTGACCAGGACTGGCAGCAGACAGAGAACGCCTCCGCCGCTTACTGCCGTTTGGAGGTCGCCCCTTCGGAGGGAGAACCTGGTCTGGGCTCCGCCCAGGTCAGCGGCTATTCCGTGGACAGCGGCACTCAGCTTTTTTCCTTCTCCATCGCTTGGCAGGAGGAGGTGGCGAAGCCTTGACAGAGAAACGAAAACTTTCCTTCCCTGCCGTGGGCGGCAGCTCCCTGCTGGTTATCTTCGCGGTGCTGTGTCTGACGGTCTTCGCCCTGCTGACCCTGTCCACCGTCCAGGCCAACGGCCGGCTGAGCGACCGCTCGGCGCAGGCTGTGCTGGACTACTACCAGGCAGACACCCAGGCAGAGCGTATTCTTGCCCAGCTGCGGCAGGGCACAGTCCCCCAGGGTGTGACGGACGAGGGAGACGGCCGGTACTCCTATGCCTGTCCCATCTCCGACACCCAGGCTCTGGACGTACAGGTACAGATCATCGGCAGCGAATATACAGTCCTGCGCTGGCAGGCCGTCTCCACTACGGACTGGGAAACCGATGACAGCCTGGCGGTTTGGGACGGCCAGTGACTTGTTTTCCCTTTGATTCTAGATTTTAAAAGGTAAGGAGAGATCGCCATATGGCGGAACTAATTGACTATTTGACCCGTGCCGTACAGGACGGAGCTTCTGATCTGTTTCTGGTGGCCGGCGGCGTGGTAAGTGAAAAGCTGGACGGCCGCATCCGTTCCATTGCCGAAGAAAAGCTTCTTCCTCCCGAAACCCGCCGCCTCATCTCCGACCTTTACCGTATGGCCCAGCGCCCCATGGAAACCTATCTGCAGCGGGGAGATGACGACTTCTCCTTTGCCGTGCCTGGCCTTGCCCGGTTCCGGGTCAACGCCTACTTCCAGCGCGGCTCTCTGGCAGCCGTGGTCCGGGTGGTGGCCTTTGACATCCCCGACTGGCAAACCCTGCGAATCCCCGAGGAGGTTATGAAGCTGGCCGACGTCTCCCACGGCATGGTGCTGGTCACCGGCACAGCCGGCAGCGGCAAGTCCACCACCCAGGCCTGCATCATTGACCGAATCAATCGTACCCGGGAATGCCACATCATTACGCTGGAGGACCCCATCGAGTTCCTCCACCGGGACCAGAAGAGCATCATCAGCCAGCGAGAGATTGCCATTGATACTGCGGACTACCTATCAGCTTTGCGGGCCTGCCTGCGCCAGGCCCCGGACGTCATCCTTCTGGGCGAAATGCGGGATGCGGAAACCATCCGCACCGCCATGACCGCCGCTGAGACGGGCCATATGGTGATGGCTACCCTGCACACCAAGGGGACCGCCAACACCATCGACCGCGTCATCGACTCCTTCCCCAGCACCCAGCAGGCCCAGGTGCGGGTCCAGCTGTCCATGGTGCTCCGTACCGTGGTGTCCCAGCAGCTGCTGCCCGACAAAAACGGCGGTCTGGTGCCCGCCTATGAGATCATGCACATGAACGCCGCCATCCGCAGCCTCATCCGGGACGGAAAAACCCATCAGATCGACAACGCCCTGAATGCGGGAAGCAACGAGGGCATGATTTCCATGGACCAGTCCATTCTGGCCCTGTACCGTGCTGGACACATTTCTCTGGAAACGGCGCTGGATTACTCCGACAACCCCGACCAGCTGCGTCGGCGGCTGGGGGCTTGAACCAGGCTTTGTTTCTGGCTATCCATTCCGCTTTCTCAAGAACCGGGAGGCCATTTTTATGGCCTCCCGGCTCTTTTATGAAGACACGCTGTTTTTTGCTTTTTTCGTCAAAAATCTCCTTTAGTTTTTGTGCATTATTTTTTTCTATCCTGAAGCAAAAGTGCAGGGATGTAACCAGTCTTGTAACCGGAGTATGCTATACTGCATTACGTAAGATGTGGTAAAAGGGGGTGAACTCTGGATGCAGAGCAGGTTATGCGGAAATGAGTACAGGACCACGATTGTCTGCGTTGACAGTTACGAAAACTCCGTACCCAAAGGACGCTTTTATAATCCCTACCTCCCGGAGGGAACGAGTTTTTCCAGCCTGACCCAATTTTTAAAGTCTATGGAGGACACGCTGGATCACATGCAGCTTCCTCAGTCCTTTACTGCGGTCCGTGCGTTTGCTTCGCCGCCGGAGCAGAAAACCGGAGGCCCTCCCTCCCCCGAAGTTCAGGAGGGCAGGCTGGCCACCTTCGCGGTGCGGATCCTCTTCCGCCAGAATGCCAGTTGGCAAGGCTCCGTTGCCTGGCTGGAGGGAGATCTGGAACAGAGCTTCCGCAGCGCGCTGGAGTTAATCCTGCTGATGGACAGCGCAATCACCGGAACCGAGCAACCCTCGAAGAAACGGACGTCCGTTTCTTCCGCCTAGCCTGGGCTAGGCACAGCACTTCCCTGTACGGTGCGGAGCGCGCACCGAAGAAATCACTGAAACAAGGCAAACCGGCGGAAACGCCGGGACGCAAAGCCAGGGGGCTAAAGCGGAAACGCCATGCCAGCCCGGCCGCCAGGATTTCGATCTTCCGAATACATAATGTTGAAAGGAGAACGAAAGAATGGTTAGAAAAATGAAGAAGTCGCTGTCTCTATTTATGGCAGCAGTCCTGCTGTTCAGCCTGCTGCCCGTCAGCGCGCTGGCCAGTGAAATGGGCTCTCAGAAGGACGAGATTATAGAGCTCAATATCCCTGTTGGGGACGAGAGCCTCGAACCTGTCAAGGACGAAGAGCCTGTTAAGGACGAAGAGCCTGTCAAGGACGAGGAGCCTGTCAAGGACGAGGAGCCTGTCAAGGCCGAGGAGCCCGTCAAGGACGAGGAGCCCGTCAAGGACGAGGAGCCCGTCAAGGACGAGGAGCCCGTCAAGGACGAGGAGCCCGTCAAGGACGAGGAGCCCATCGAGAGCGAGGAGTTCACTGAGGACAGCATTCAGGCTGAGGCCGAGGACGGCGCAGTCATCACTGTGTCCGGCCTGCTGCCTGAGGGCGCGAAGGTCACCGCCGAGCCGGTAAAGCTGACTCTGGACGATCTGAATGTCCTAATCGCCTATGATATCACCATCTATGACGGCGAGGGCAATGTGTGGCAGCCCGAGGAGCATGGACAGTCGGTCACCGTGGACATCCAGAGCCCTGTGCTTGAAGCGGTGGAGGAAGTGGAGATCTACCACATGGAGGACGCCGATGCTGAGCCCGAGTTTGTGGAGACCATCACTGCCGACAGCGATGTAGCCACCTTCTCCGCCGAAAGTTTCTCCATCTATGTTATAACGGTCAGCCAGAATGGTCACCAAATTGGACATCTGACTATTACAGACGGACAAAGTTTCTCCATTCAGGGTCACAGCGGCGACTTTAATGAGCACCGCTGGACCGTGATCAACGGGAAAAACGTGATTCAAATTTCTGGGAATTCTGAGCGCCGTACCGTGCAGCTGAAGGCTATTAGCAGCGGCACTGCTACTGTGAAGCACAACTACTACGATTGGTTCTGGGGTTGGTTGACTGAATATTACACCGTTCAGGTTCAGGCACAGCAGTTGGAGCCCACAGACACTACGGTTCCTGTTAAGTTCTATGTGCTGGATCCGACCAGAGGTGCGCCCGCCGACGGTGCGGACCAGGGCGCAAAAAACTACTTCCCCAATGCGGAGTTCGGCACCTATAATGTCTATGACGGCATACCCGGAACTATGGGCGATGAGGCTTGGAACCTCCTCCGCGGTGAGGATGGACGACTGACCGTCGGTGATGAGTACACCAATCCCAATGGCACTGCCCTCGGCTTGGAGAAAACCTGGTTTGCGCTGAATAACGAAAACAAAGCTTTGAAGGCTATGTATCAGTATTTTGGCATTTCCGAACAGGATGCCGAGGACTATGAACTGGTCTGGTATGTCATCAAGTGCCAGGACGCGCAGGGCAGCGAATACGAACAAGACGACAATAAGGATAATGCCGATGTCCACGTGGACGGCTACCTGAAGAATGTGGCCGTGTACGTTACCTATCATTCCAATTTCGACACCGAACAGACAGAGGTGGACAACACCGCCAAGACTGGCGAATATACCACATGGACCTATACTGAAACCAAGCTGCCCCCGCGTGAAGGTTACACCTTCCTGGGCTGGAGTGAGGACAGCAAGGCGACAGAACCCCAGTATGAGGCCGGTCAGCCCATCACCCTGATGTCCTCCCTCCACCTCTACGCAGTCTGGGCCAAGAACCCCACCAAAGCTTCCTTTACCCTGAATAAGGCAGATGCGGATAACACAAGCACCCTGCTGTCCGGTGCCGAGTTCAGAATTGTGGATGCGAATGGCCAACCGGTGAAGTTTTCCGTCAGCAACGACACCTACACCTATGATGTTGCTGGTACGGTTACCACTCTGATTACTGGAACGAGTGGTTCCCTGAACATCAAGGACCTCCCGGTGGGTACTTATTACATGGAAGAGACCGAGGCGCCTCAGGGCTATGTTGCTTCCAACAAGGTCTACAAGCTCAATGTGGGCGTGCAGGACTCCGGAAGCGGCCTGCCCAGCTGGTTTGAGAGCCTGTTCGGCAGTGGTGCTACCGCCGCCGGCGCGACCTTCGAGAACGGCGAGCTCACCATCACCAACAAGGCCATTACCCCTGCTACCACTGTGATCTCCGGCACCAAGGTGCTGGATGGCCGTACCCTTAACGCCGGTGAGTTTACCTTTGTCCTGACCGGACAGGACGGCGCTCCCATGCCCACTACCACTACCACTACCAATGATGCCAATGGTAACTTCTCCTTTGATAGCATTACCTACACTGCTGCCGGCACTTACACCTACACCGTGACCGAGCGGAAGGGCGACCTGGGCGGCGTGACCTATGATGAAAGCGTCTACACCGTCACTGTAACGGTTGCCGACAATGGCGACGGCACTCTGACGGCTACGAAGACCTATGCCAAGGGCAACGCTGCTGCGAACAGCATTCAGTTCAACAACAGCTATTCCAGCCAGCTTCCCGCCGACGAGAAGGTCAGCGTGGTGCTGACCGCCAATAAGAATCTGAACGGCAAGGCCCTGACCGCCGACGCCTTTACCTTCCAAATTAAGGGCGCTGATGGCAGCGTGGTTAAGACCGCCTCCAACGCCGCCGACGGAACCATCACCTTTGGTGCTCTGGAGTTCACCGCCGCCGGCACCTACAACTACACCGTCAGCGAGGAAGTCGGCACCGACACCAAGATTTCCTATGATACCACCAGCTATAACGTGGCCATCACCGTCAGCGAGAGCGACAATGGCGATGGCACTAAGAACCTGAACGTCTCCTCCGTGAAGGTGAATGAGCAGGAAGTCCAGCCCAGCAGCGGCAAGTATGCCGTGGGTTCCTTTACCAACACCTATACCCCTGATGGGGCCAGCGTGTCCATCCAGGCCACTAAGACCCTCACCGGCCGCAGCATCAACGCCGGGGAGTTCAGCTTCCGCCTGGAGACCTGCGATGCAACCGGTACTTGGGACCACAACGTTGCCATCGAGGCGCAGAATGACGCCAGCGGCGCGGTGGCTTTTCCCAATCTGATGTTCAACTCCAGCAATGACCTCTATTCCGGTGTGGGGACCCACTACTACAAGGTCAGCGAGGTTGCTGGCAACGTGTCCGGCGTGACCTACGATACTACCTGGTATCTGGTGAAGGTGGATGTGTCCTACGACTCTGCCGCTGGTACTCTCAATGTTGCAAAGACCATTTACAAGAACGGCGATATCCAGCAGCCGGTAGAGAACGTGACCTTTGCCAACTCCTACGAGAGCAGCCTGCCTCAGGATGCCAGCGTAACACTGAATCTTACTGCCACCAAGGTGCTGACCAACAGCACTTTGACCAACGGACAGTTCAATTTCGTGGTCAAGGAGGGCAATACCCAGGTAGCTACCGGTACCAATAAAGCCGACGGCGCCATTGACTTCTCCGCCATTGAGATTACCAGCGCCGGCGAGCACACCTACATTGTCAGTGAGATTGCCGGCAACTCCAGCAATATCACCTATGACAACACCACTTATACGGTGACTGTTGCTGTGTCCGAGCAGGACAACGGTGACGGCACCAAGAGCCTGGTTATTGACTCCGTAAAGGTGGATACTACTGAAATTGCCAATGCGGATGGCAAGTACGCCGTTGGTACCTTCACTAACGTATACAGCAGCGGAGGTGGCGGCGGTAGCAGTTCCACCTACTACACAGTGACCGTCAACTACTTTGATCAGGACACCGGCGACAAGATTGCCACCAGCTACAGCGACCGGATCCGCGAGGGCCGCACCTACGATGTCAGCGCCTACGACGCCATTGATATCGAGGGCTACACCTATGTGGAGACCACCGGCGATGCGCTCTCCGGAACCATGAACAGCAACAAGGTCATCAATGTCTACTACTCCTCCAGCACCGACATTGAAGATCCTGACGTTCCCGGCGGCGAGCTGCCTGACACCGGCGACGGCACCGATCCCGGTGACGGCACTGACCCCGGCATTGATATCACCGACCCCGAGGTTCCCGGCGGCGAGCTGCCTGATGTCCCCGAGACCGGCGACAACCTGATGTATTGGGTCATGGCCGCGGCCGTGTCCGGTCTGGGCGTTGTCTGGCTGGCTATCACCGGCAAGAAGCGCAAGGATGAAACGGAAGGCTAATTTTCCTTCTTTCCCATCCACAATAACGCTCACACTTTAAAAGCAAATCTAAATCTGAATTCCTAAGCTAGGCAAAGCCCCTTAAAATAGCCTGGATGAATTGTATTGCAATTCCTCTCCCGGCTTTTTAAGGGGCTTTGTTCATGCTTATTTTCCTCTTGTTGATTATGCATAAAAACTGTCAAAGATTTTTGGATGATATTTTTTCTCTTTCTGAATGCAAAATTGTAATATGTAACGAATTTTGTAACCAGCGTATGTTATACTCCCCAACAGTAAAGCAAGCGTTTCACCTCATTCAGAAACGCAATCCATGTTAGACGGACTGCTCTGTACGAGGCCAGAGGAAACACAGACCGTCTCCCGAAAGACTGCAAATGGCAAACCGGTGGAAACGCCGGGACGCAAAGCCAGGGGGCTAAAGCAAACACGCCACGCCAGCCCAGCCGCCAGGATTTCGATTTTCCGAAGTTGAAAGGAGAACGAAATGATGGCAACCGCAAAGAAGAAAGTTCTATCTGTTATCCTGGCACTGGTTTTGTGTCTGGGACTGCTGCCTGTCAGCGCCTTTGCTGAGGAAGGCACTCTGACCTGCACCATGGACGAGCACACACACTCTGATGCGTGCTACGCTCTGGTAGAAGGCCACACGCACGACGATTCCTGTTACACCATGACAGAAGGGCATCAGCACACTGACTCCTGCTACCAGGAGACTGAAGGCAGCAGCGTTCTCACCTGTGAGAATACCGATGCTGAGCACGTACACGATGCTTCTTGCTACACGGTGTCCGAAAGCAGCCGTCAGCTGATTTGCGGACAGGATGAATCCGCTTCCGAACTTGTTCTTGCATGCGGTCTTGAAGAGTCTGAGTCTTCCATGGCTCTCACCTGCACGCTCCCTGAGCATACTCATGACAGCAGCTGTTATACCAGCACCCCACTCGACATTCCCGCCCCTGTCTCTGAGCCCGAGATCCAGCAGTTCCATTTCATGAATCGCAACGAAATGGATGCCTACTTCATGAGCAAGAGCAGCTATGAGGAGGATATGGGCAAGCTGCTCTCCTATTATCCGGAGCGAATCCAGATTTTGTCCGAAAACGGTGGTTCTCCCGATGCCATTGGTATTGATGCAGCCAACTACGACATGTATAACCAGAGCACGTTCCTCATCGGAAGTTTGGGGGACTATATTCAGCCTGCCGAAGCAACTGGGATCAAGGTTGCCTTTGCATATTGGTATTTGAAAGATAACTTCTGGCTGACTTGTCAGCGCGAAGAGATTGTAATCCCCTATTCCGAGTTCGATGTTCAGAGCTATGAGGGTGAAAACTACATTGAGCTCTATGTTCCCGGCAGCTCTTCCATTCCCAAGACCTACACAGTAACCTTCGACAGCCAGGGCGGCACCGATGTGGAGCCCAAGGTTCTGAAGGTTCTGGATGGCTCTCTGATCTCCGCTCCCGAGGCTCCCAGCAAGACCAATTGTGACTTTGGTGGCTGGTATCAGGATGAAGACTGCACTACCCCCTGGAATTTTAGCGAGGACACCGTTACCGATGATATTACCCTGTATGCCAAGTGGACCCTCAAAGAAGACGACTCCAACAATTCCAGCTTTGTTCGCTTCTATATTGAGGGCCTGAATACAGCCTCTTACACGGTTTCCGGCCCTCTGCCCGGACTGACCGGTTCTCTGTCCGTAAAAGCCGGATACGTTTACCTGGAAAGCCAGGAAATTGCAGACGTAAAGAGCGGCAAGACTGATATCACGCTGAGTGAATTGGCAGATGCCAAGCTCACTGGAAACTTTGACAGCGTTGAGGAACTGGTTGCGGCGGCCAATACACAGCTTTCCGACAACAATAAGCTTAATGCCACGGATTATACCGGCTTCACCTATGACAATGTGAAATGGGAAGACAGCGACAATGCCTATCACATTCACATTAAGCTGACGGAAAAGGATGTTACTCCCCCCGCCACTCAGTATACCGTAACTTATCAGTATACGGGAACTGTACCCACCGACGCTCCCGCCCTTCCTGAAGTGTCTTCTTACAGCAAGGGCCAGACTGTCTCTGTGGCCGCCGCCCCCACCCTGTCTGGCTACACATTCTCCGGCTGGACCTCTTCCGACGTGACTATCTCCAATGGTTCCTTTACCATGCCTGAGAAAACCGTGACTCTGACCGGCTCCTGGACCAAAAACAGCTCCGGCGGCGGGACCACTTATTACACTGTCACTGTCAACTACCTGGATCAGGACGGCAACACCATCGCCTCCAGCCACAATGAACAACTCAGAAGCGGCAGTCACTACGATGTATCCGCCTACGACGCCATGGAGATTGAAGGCTACACCTACGATCGCACCACCGGTGATAGCCTCACTGGTACCATGAATGGCAACAAGGTCATCAATGTCTACTATACCGCGGAAGAGACTGACCTCGAAGATGAGGACGTGCCTCAGGGTGGCCTGCCCGAGGATATTGAGGACCCCGATGTACCCACTGGCGAACTGCCCGATGGTACGGAAGGTTCCGACGGTTCCGACATCGATCTTTCCGATGAGGATGTACCCCTGGCCAATGTGCCCGAGACCGGCGATATCTCCCCCCTGTGGATCTGCGCCGCCGCCGTCTCCGGTCTCAGCGTTATCTGCCTGGTTACTGCCGGAAAGAAGCGCAAGGACGAGGAAGTCTGATTGTATTGGCAACCTTCTTTTCTGCTTCGCAAGAGCCCGGACAGGCAGTCCGGGCTCTTGCTTTCCCCTGAAAAACTCAGTATAATCGTGTCAGAATATTCATGTTTTGTTTGTGAGGAGGCGTCTTGTGAAAAAGAAAATACGTACGGCGGTCATTGTTGTTCTCCTCCTGGTCTTTCTTGGAAGCTCTGCCCGCGTTCTTTACCAGTTCTTTCAATACGAGGAGGGCGATAAAACCTATTCCGAAGCCGCCGACCTGGTCGATCTCCCAGATTTTTCTGATTTTCCATCCCTTTCTCTCCCTGAGACATCCGATGGGAGCAGCAGCGCTGAACAGCCTCAAGAAGAAACTCCGGTCTATGTAGACCCCTACGCCGATGCCCTGCGGAATATGGACTTTTCTGCTCTCCGCGAGGTCAACAGCGATGTGTTGGGCTGGATTCTGATTCCCGGTTCCAACGTCTCCTACCCGGTTGTCCAGGGCAGCGACAACAGTTACTATCTGAACCACACCTGGAAAAAGACCCGGAACTCTGTGGGTGCTATTTTCATGGAATGCCGGAACAGCCGTGACCTCAGCGACTTTAATACAATTATCTATGGACACCGCATGAATAATCGCTCCATGTTCGGCACACTAAGCCAATACAAGAGCCAAAGCTATTGGGCCAAGCATCCCTATATTTACATCACAGATGACAACGGCAGCCATAAATACGAGGTTTTTGCGGCCTATGAGGTCAGTGTGGAAGGCAGCACCTACCAGCTTGGCTTCTCCAGTGACCAGTCCAAGCAGGCTTTCCTGGATTTCTGCACGTCTCAGTCTGTTATTGATACCGGCGTCGTCCCTACGGTCTATGACCGTATCCTTACGCTCTCCACCTGTACTGGGAATGGCCACGCTACCCGCTGGGTAGTTCAGGGTGTCCTGAAGGGAGAAGCGCCTGCCGACCCGCCGGAAGAGGAACAGCCCACCGTGGAAACACCTGCTCCAGACAGCGGCGATGTCTCTTCCAACTCCACGGATGGGGCATCTTCTACCGACACCTCCACTGGCAGCACTTCTTCCGCCGGCGATGTATCTGGGGAGCTTTCGGGAAATGCCTCACAAGGTTCTGATTCTTCTCAGGATCCTTCCGCCTCCACTGATATCTCTTCCGGCTCTTCTGGTACCCCGGAATCCTCTGCAAACGGT